>LKUD01000069.1 GCA_001412355.1 Methanoculleus sp. SDB | reverse complement strand
AAAAATCGAATCCTTAAAGCAGGATTTTTTTTCCTATATCGATCAAAATTCGGGAAAGATCGATACCAACCTCCCGGTTTTTTTCGGACATGTCATCGCCCAGCTGGAGCGGTCGTTTCCCGATATGGACAACACGACATACGACGAGTTCATCGATGCGATGGCATATCGCATCATGGAAGCCAGCCCCCGGAGCGGCTCGATCGGAGCGATCGAGCAGATTATTAAAAATGCCTTACGGTTCAAACGCAACGGCAGGGCAAAAGGAACGCTGGATATTCTCGCCGGACTGGAACTCATGTCCGTCGGGAATTTTAACGATGCGATTCCGTATCTCCGCCCTTATGCAAAACACGATGCCCTGATCGGCCTCTATGTTGCATACTGCTACATGAGGCTCTCGGCACAGGAGACCCGCCATCTGCCGGAAAGCTCGAAAACCCGGCCGAGCGAGATGGAGCTCGCCGCACGGGAGCAGCTGCTTGAGATGCTCAGGACGAAACCGCCTATAAGCCGCCTCCGCCAGCTGCACATTGCGGACAACGAGTTTCTCGAACAGGCCTGCTGGGCCATTCTCGGCTATGCCATCGAATGGTTCCCGAACGAACCATGGTTCCTCCGGATTGGTCTTGAAAAGACAAAAAAAGACAATAATGAAGATATGCGTGAGAGACTGCTGAAAATCGGGGGCGAAAAGTTTTTCAACGATATGTTCTTTCTTCGCGAGCTGTACCAGATGCGGCTCGAACGAAAGGATGGTGCCGGAACTGCCGGCGTGGTAAAACAGATGATGCAGCAGTATCCGGACAGCAGCGAACCGCTGTATTTCGGCATCAAACTCGCCCTTCTTTCGGGAAGCCCGACATCATTCCGGCAGTTCCGGGAGAAGGCGGTGGATGCCGGTATGCCCGTTCACCTCATATATTTCTTCGATTTTGCGTTTGCTTTCCTTACAAAGGACATGCCGACGGCACAGGCTACGCTCGCCGAGATGAAGCGGCGGTTCGGATCCCTGAAGTACTATCTCTCCCTGATAGAGTATGTGTTCAACGAGTCGCAATCAGGTGATGAAGGGCGTGCAAAAAGGGCAAAAAGGGTATTTTTCGACTCTTTTGAGGCGTATACGTTCCAGGTGCTCAGGATTCAGGAATAACCATGCCCAGCACTCCTCTGATAGAACCGATGATCTGCCCGATGACCGTGGGATCGTCCGTTTCATCGGCTACGGCAGGCTCTTCCGGCAGGTTTTCAGCTACTTCGGGAGTATACGCGGGCATTACCGGAATCAATGGTGCAGAGGAATCCTCCCGGTAATAGCCGACGAAGTGGCAGGGATTAGCAAACCAGATCCGATCGGCAGTGTCGACGGCAATAAATTTTACAAGGTTTGTTCCGATCCCGTCCCTCCGGTCCAGGTGAAGGATGAATGACCCGTCCTGCCAGCCGGAAATCCCGCCATCCGTGGCGATCACATACATCCCTCCGCTCGTCTGATCCGCACCGTTAATCTCATTGCTGCCGAGGGGTGCTTCCGCAATCGAAAATACGATCTCCACGTCACCCCCCTCCCGGTACCGGAAGAGATGCGTCCTGTTGTAAAAAAACACGCCGCCGAAGATATCACTCCCGATGCCGTGAATGCCGGAAATTCTCTGTCCGCGATCGAACAGCTCATGAAACTCCGTCGTTCCCTCCGACTCGTCAAGCACCCAGAGTCCCGAATTCTCCGAAGCGGCATACAAACGCCCGGTCGTATAGTCAACTGCCATTTCCCTCACGGTGTAGCACCCGGGACTGCCCGGCGCATGGGGTTTGAACCACGTCCATGCGCCCCGGAAATATCGGTGAATGCCGGCGTTGCCCGTAGCCACCCACATTTCTTCCCTGCGTGCCTGAAGATCGTTGACGGCAAGGTTTTTCAGGAGCTGCTGGTCGCGGATGGTTGTATAGGAACTGCCATTGTACACCTGCAGTCCGCACGGGTAGCCAATCCAGAGATTTCCAGAGGAATCGCACTCAACCGCGGTGACAAAATCACTCAGCGGGCTTTTTTCGATATCGCCGAACTGCCAGTGATGAATGGACCAGGTACCGTTATATTCGGATCGTGCGTTATCGGTTGCAAAAATGACCGTGTCCTCCGGACCGTCGGCCATGTCCCTGATTCCCGTGGTGGAGACGGAATCGGATCCCGGAACAAAAAGAACAAGCCCTGCACAGACGGGAGTTGCGAGAATGAATGCTCCCGCAAACAGTAAAATCAGATATCGATGCATGTTCCATCCGCCCGTTTTACTTTTACCCTCCCCTTTTCCAGAGGGAAATAATGGATTGAGCGGCCGGATGTTCCCCCGATATCCTCGCCGACAATCGGGATGGAATGTTTTTGCAGGAGGTCGCGCAATGCCGCGGCATTCCGTTCACCGATGTCGAGATTCCCCTTGAAGCTTTTAAACATGCTTGCCCCTCCGGCTATTTTAGCTTCAAGAGAACGCTTCTGGCACCCTGCCTGTATGAGTTCGTTGATCAGAATCGGGATTGCAGTATTGGCATATTTTCCCGGCCTGTCGCATTTTCCGCCGTTGTCAGGGAGCATGACATGCGCCATCGTCCCTATTCCGCGCTTTTTGTCATAAATCATGACGGCAACGCACGAACCAAGTCCGATGGACGTCATCGGCAGACTGCCCGTATGGAATTCACCGATCCCGACATTTTGTAGTTTTTTTAATTTTATGGAATCGCGATCGGAAATACAAACACCCCCCCTTTACGCGGTGCCGTTCATGACGTTATCAAGGAGTGCGAGCAGGTCATTGAGCATGGGCGGACGGGGCATCAGGAGGATTGACCCGGTTACTTCGTGCTCCTGGCAGACGAGTTCGGTACTGAAGAGGATGACCGAGTTAATATCGCCGGATATCTGGGCAATCACACTCTCCAGCATTGCATGCGCCATATCGATGGCCACGTCCGGCGGTGACGGCAGCATCACGATGTTGAGGAGGGTCGCCGTCGCATCAAGAAACTGGGACATCATGATATTTCCGACTTCGAGCAGGGCGCTCTCGTCCATCTCATTAATCTCGCGATCCATATCCGTCATCCCGAGCATGGTATTTGTCAGCCTGATAGCCGATGTTTTGGGGATGAAGAGCCCGAGGTATCCTCCGGGTGAGATTTCTCCCTGTATCTCGAAGATCACGAAAGCAGATATCTCGTCCTGAACAACGCGGGTCAGGCCGGCGATATCTACAATTTCAACTTCAGGTACGGTCATGTCAACAGCACTGCCGAGCATCACCGACAGGGACGCAGCAGCATGAGAAGCGCCGATATTCCCAAGCTCCCGTAACGCATCAAGTTGTTGTTCGTTGAGTTTCATGGCAATCTCTCTATAACATTGTATTTACATCAAGAACCGGCACAACAGCACCGTCGCCCGGGATGGTCACTCCCCCGACTCCCCGGCAGTTTCCAATCACGCTGCTGACAGGTTTGACAACGACTTCCTGCTGCCCTTCGACGATATCGACGGGAATGCAGCATTTTTTTCCTTTATACAGTACAACGACCATGATCTCGCTCACCGGCCGCTCTCCGAACATCTCATCGAGCCGGAAAATCTGGAGCACTTCGTCGCGGAGCATGATCACTTCGCTTGCGCCGACATTGTGAATATTCTCGAGATCGGCCTTCGCGACTTCCACAACGGCATTGATGGGAATCGCACATCGCCGATCGTTAATCCGCACCATCATCACATCCACGATGGCCATCGTCGGGGGGAGGGTCAGGGTAAACCGGGACCCCTTTCCTGCCTCGGTCTCCACCTTGATAGACCCGTTGAGTGATTCGATGGTGCTTCTTACAACGTCGAGCCCCACGCCGCGTCCGCTGATGTCGGTGATTTCCTCGGCCGTGGAAAAGCCGGGCTGGAAGAGGAAATCGATAACCTCCTCATCCGTGAGATTGGCCGCTGTCTCTTCCTGTACAAGCCCGCGTTCGATAGCTTTCAGAAGGATCTGGTCACGCCTGATGCCCTTTCCGTCATCGGAGAGTTCGATGATCACGTTTCCCTGTTCACGCCGTGCGGAAAGCATCAGCGTGCCTTTTCGCGGTTTCCCCGATGCTTCCCGTTCTTCCGGAATTTCCAGGCCATGGTTCACGCCGTTTCGTATCAGGTGGAGCAGGGGATCGGAGAGCCCGTCCATGACACTGCGGTCCAGCTCGGTATCCCCTCCGAGCATGGTAAATTCGACTTCCTTTCCGTCGTGGTGGGCGACATCGCGGACGACACGGGGGAAACGGTTGAAGATCTGGTTTAACGGGATCATGCGGATGTTCATCATCAGGTTCTGGAGATCCGAGACGGAACGGCTCACCATGTTGAGTGATTCGTCCATCTCCTTGATCTTGTACGTTCCCGCAATCTGTTTGAGACGGCCGCCGTTGATGACAAGATCCTCGACGAGATTCATCATCTGGTCCAGTCGCGTGATATCGACCCTCAGATTTTTAACTTCCCGGATTTTGTCTGATTTATCCGTTTTCTCCGCCATTTTTGCAGGAAGTGCCGGGGACACGTCCGGCGGGCGGCCGGACTCCGTCTCCGGTATGGCCGGAATATCAGGTTCATCGCCCGCAAACGACACGCTGGCAATTTCCGTTCCCGATGCGGCGGATCGTACGGCATCCTGACCTGCGTCACTGTCGATCTCAACGTCCAGCTTTCCCGAAAACGGCGCTGTATCGTCTTCAAGCTCCTGCTTCGTTGGTGTGCTGGAGATGATCGTGCCAATTGATTCAAGGTTCTGGAGCACGAGGAGTGCACGGATATCTTTCATCGCACAGGCATCATCGACCGTGATCGTCAGCTGATAACGGTCCGGTGCCGCCTCGCCGGATTCGGACGCAACGGGTTCTTCGGCGGATTCTTCGGGATCTTCCGCGGCATACTTTTCAAGGTCCGCCACAAGATGGCCGGAAGATATCGATGAACAGTCCCCCCCGGCCTCAATGTCATCAAGCATCTCCTCGATAACATCGGTGCCGGCGAGCAGCACGTCTATCAGATCCTGCTGGACTGAAATGTGACCGTTTCGTATCAGATCAAAGACATCCTCCATCGAATGGCAGAGGTGCTCCATCTCATGATACCCCATCGAGGCGGACATGCCCTTGAGTGTATGGGCAGACCTGAAAATTTCGGCTATTGCCTCATCATCGGATCCTTCCTCAAGGATCAGGAGATTTCGCACTACATTTTCGTGATTTTCACGGGATTCCGCAACAAAAAGTTTCCTGTAGCCATCATTGTCCGTCATCGTGGGCCTCCAGATTGTTCACTGCCTTTTTGATCTCGTGGTTCAGCCGATTAAGCGGGACAACCTTGTCCACGCACCCGTATCCGAGCGCAGAGCGGGCCATACCGTATACAAGGCAGTCCTTTTCGGCCACCACTATCGTCCTGCCCCCGGCATTCTTGACCGCCAGACTTCCTTCGCCTCCGTCACTGCCCATCCCGCTGAGAAGGACGGAGACAGTTGCGTTTCCGAACGCTTTGGCAGCGGAGGTGAACGTATGGTCGACAGCCGGACGAACCGCATGAAGGGGCGGTGATTTTGAGAGGGTAATGCGTCCCCCGCGTTTCCCGCCCTTTTCAAGCGTTCCGCTGATGATTGTATGGTACCCTCCCTTTGAAACGAGGATTCTTCCGGCATAGAGAACGTCCCCGTTTTCCGCTTCCTTGACCGGCATCTTTGCGATCCTGTTGAGACGCTGGGAAAGTGCGGCAGTAAACCCCTCAGGCATATGCTGGGTGATGACAAACGCCGCTGATATATCGGGAGATAACTGGGAGAGAAGAGTGTCGAGCATCGGCGGCCCCCCCGCCGAAGATCCTATTACGACGATTCTGCTGGCAGGAACGGTTTCCCGGGTGGATTTCGACACCACCTCGGGTATCTCGACAACCCGTTTGATTTTTTCGATGAGTTCGCTCTGAATCTCGCGCACTTTACTGAGATTCCGGGGTTTGAGCATGAAATCCGTGGCACCGAGCATCAGTGCCTTATTTGTCAGTTCCGCATCCCTGGCCGAAAGGGTCGAAAGCATCAGCACCCGGGGAGTTACGGGGAAATTTTTCAGGTGCGTAAGTGTTTCAATGCCGTCCATTCTTGGCATCTGGATATCAAGCGTTATCACGTCCGGAGTGAGTTTACGAATTTTTTCAAGTGCCTCAATGCCATCGCCTGCAGTACCGACCACACAGACAGAGGGATCGCTGCCGAGTATATCGGAGAGAATACTCCGCATAAAAACGGAGTCGTCAACGATGAGGACGCGAATCATGATTTTAGTCCGAAAGAACGTTTTTCACTTCTTCTAGGACCTTGGGTGCCTGGAAAGGTTTGACGATATACCCTTTCGCTCCGGTCTTAATCGCGAGTTTCACCATCTGCTCCTGCCCGACAGCGGTGCACATGATAATCTTCGCATTCGGATCGGTGCCCTTAATGGATTTCAGTGCCTCGATGCCGTTCAGTTTCGGCATGACAACATCCATGGTGACGAGATCGGGCTTCAGCTTACCATATAATGTGATTGCTTCTTCACCATTTTCAGCTTCACCGACAATGTCATGCCCGCCGGAAAAGAGAATGTTTTTAAGCAGCGTTCGCATGAACATCGTGTCATCAACAATCAATATCTTTCCCATGACTTATCATATAACGATTTGTTTATCATGGGTGATAAAGGTTATTGATTATCACTAGTGATCTACACTATTGTTCGGGGGGTTTCACCGCATCGGTGACGTATCGTGCACCCTTTGTTGTCAGTTGCACCTCACGGCGTGTGCGCACAACCTCGACGATTCCGAGTTTGAGGAGACCGTCATATGTCTTTTCAAGTTCGTCGGGGCCGATGGCAAGCATTTTTTCGATTGCGGTCGAATCCATGCCGCTGTAGACGAGCATCGCCACCTGTGCACCGATGGAATCAATCTCGTCCCCGGCCATATCCATCTCCTTCGTTGCATCCTTCAGGAAGTTGAAGAGGACCTGAAGCGTTGTCGGCGGGCAGAGAACAAAGCTCGTAACGACCTCACCGTGCTCGACATGATCGATCTTTACGACTTCCATCGGTTTCCCGTTCACGTCGCGGCTCGTCCGTTCGATGCCGGAAACATCCATGAGCGGAATGCAGACCTGTTTCTGCTGGCTGACAAACCAGACGCCGGTCTTCAGTACCGCAATCGCGCCTTTTTCCCACTGGGAATTTTTCACGAACACGCCACCGCGAATTGCCGGCGACATGAAATATGCCATCAGCCGGTACGCATTGCATGACATGATGATCATGCGCTTCAGGGCGGCGAGCACCTTGGGTACCGATGCGATCCGGAACGTCTGTGCTGCGGGTCCCGAAACCTCAATACTCAGGATATTTTTCTTCTCCTCGATATCGACGATGGACTTCAGCGTTATTTCCCGGTTGATCGGATCGCGGAGAGCAATCCGGTCCTCTCCGATACCTACCTTTGTCGCGGCCCACGACCCGTTGTATTCAATTTTTGCCGGTACTTCTTTCACGTAACAATCACCGATCCGGGGTATTTACACTCTTGCGTGCCGTATGAATCTGCCGGCTAAGATAGTCATTCACGCCTTCCAGCTCACTGACGAGTTCCTCGGCTTCGACGGACACATCCTTCAGTTCCCGGAGAAGGCTTACATCGAGCGTTGATTTTACGACCCGCGTCTCCGACTTGAGCTCATCCATGAAACTCATACTGCCGTCGGACGCCCCGAAGGATCCGATTTCATCCTCCACGACAATCACCGGCTCTTCAACCGGCTGGGGCTTTGCAGGGGGGGTTTTCGGGACATCCGCCGGAGCGGAAAGCGATTCCTCCTGCACTGCCTCCTCTTCTATCTCAATGTCACCAAGTTCGATTCCGTCGAGTTCACCAAAATCACCTTCCAGATCGGAAAGCGGGGAGAGGGACTCCATATCCGGCATTTCAGAAAGAGATATTTCGGCTTCCCCCCCGCCCGCATTGCCGGTGGGGAACGGCGGCATGTCCCCGGCATCCGGGATGTCAAGCCCGGGAGCCGCGGAAACCGGCTCCGCTCTGTCCGGTTCCTCCTCCCCGGCGGAGGCGAGCATATCTTCAACCTCAGTATCAAAATCAAACGAGAAATCGTCCGGAAGTTCTCCGTCAAGATTGTCTCCCGCCGCGTCAAGAATATCGTTCACCGCCAGTGCATCCAGCTCTTCGAGCTCCATTTTAGACTGTGCATGTGCCGGTGCCGGTGCGTCCCCGGACATAAAATCGGCTGATTCGTCGAGATCCAGATCGAAATCGTCAAACCCGGGAAAATCATCCTGTGAAACAGGTTCGGCCACCGCCCTGTCAAGCATATCATCAATCTTCTTCAGGTCTTCCGGCCCGGCCGGTTTTTTCCGGAATATCGAGGTCAGGATCTGGCCCGAACTCCCGAATATCCCGCGGGCCATACCCGCATAGTTCTTAATGGAAGTCCCTGCGATTCTTTCCCGGAGGCCGCTGAACGGGACACTCCGGCCCGGTGGTGTATCGGGCGTCGCGGGCGGTGCGGTCTCGTTCTTCGAAGACTTCCTGCTCAGGAGCCGGGTGATGCCGGGGAGCATTTTTTTCAGGAGCGAATCCCCGTCTTTTTGAGTCTCTTTTTCCGTTTTATCCTTCGCTGTTTCTGCCGGCTGCTCTTCCTCCTCCTTTTTCAGGCCACCGAGCAGCACCAGAAGCATCATACCGATGGCAGTGGTGCCCAGAAGCACAAGTTCCAGCGGTGCATCGAAGAGAACGAGGACCGAACCTACCAGTACCGTTGCGACAAGGAGAATGGTTCGTTTACGGGAGGGATTCATGTCATGCCCCTCCAATTACCGGGATCTGGAAGAACAAATCCACAACGAAAGGAGTTACTATATATATTATTCCGGTCAGCCCAAATAAAACGCTGCCAAAGAAGTAATACATAGACCTGTCACCTCCCTTGACGATTTTACCCGCCAGGACATTCGAGATCGTAACCAGCATGAGCACCGTGATAACATACGTGCTCATTTTCGCCTCCGGGAAATTCGTGAATATCCCGACCGACGCCATCATCCCCGAACCGACGGATCCTGTGGTCGCACTCATTGCCGCCTGTGTTTCGGAAAAGGACTCCATGACACTGGTAATCGCATGGGCCATCGAGATGAGAATCTGGAACAGGAACATGAAAATGGCGACCATTGCCATATGCATGGGAATGAGAAGGACAATAAATCCCGATGACAGCATCTCCCGCTTCTGCCGGAGCAGCACCATCTCCAGCATCGACGAACTGACAATCTTTCCGATCTCCGCCGGTGCTCCGCCAAGCGCAATCGAATCGCGGAAGATGTTGAGGAATTTACAGATCAGGTTGCTGCCGCTTTCCCGCAGAAACCGTTCCCATACTGCCGCTTCATCAAGTCCGAGATTAAGCTTTGAATACACGGAATCGATAAACGGCCCGAGCACTTCAAGGGACTTCCGGTCAACCTCCGACAGCGCGAACGTCGTGGTCAGGCCCTTCCCCCCCATGATGGAGCCCAGCCCCCGGATAAATACGGAAAAATCCTCGTCACGTGCGACGATATTCATATCGTCCTTCATGGCGATGATGCCCATCGGGGCGATGAGCAGGGCAACAAAGAGTATGATGAGCCCGAAATTGATGCCCGCAACGATAAGCAGAAGGGATGAAACGGCAGTTATCGGAAGAATCACCCTCTCCATACGCCGGATCATCCCCTGTTCATAGGATCCGCCCCCGGGAAGGCCGTGTGTCTTCGGGTCGTCGGGAATGGCCCGGTACATCGTGACGATACCCATCACCGAGATCATGAGGAGAATCATGTAACTCGCATTCAGCGTCGAGTCTATCTCGTCAGGTGAATAGATCGCCACGGACACCATGATGATGATCCCCACGATCGTAGCCGACAGCATCATTGCGATATACGCGTCACCCCATTTCTTGAGCATCTCGACACCCTGCTCAAAGGTATTCCGATAGACGCTCCGCACCGTGGAAAGCTCCAGAAGCAGGAATTCTTCATCGGGCACCCCGGAATCGGTCGAATTTGCGTACCGGTTGAGCATGCTCCGGAGCATCGGATTTTTAACGCGTTCCGCCATCAGCCGGAGGGCTTCCGAATAGCTGTAATTCCATCGTTTGACAAAGAACTCCACCCGCTCGATATACCGTGACGTGACGTATTCCTCACGCTGGGACGTATAGGCGAAGATTTCAGGGCGGGTAACCCGTGCGGTGGTAATCGACGCCATATAGGTGATCATGAACAGAATGTCACCGCCCATCTTCTTGTTCTCGGTAACCTGCGCCAGATACTGCTTCAGGGAGCGGATATGCTCTTCGAACGGAATCGAACCGCCGTTTTTTTCACGAAGCGAAGTGGCGAAGGATTCAAACATCGGTATATCCCGGTTCAGACCTCAATTTTCAGGAGGCCCTGTTTCTTAATCTTGGTCATCATGAAATACAGATCCCAGAATCCCGTATAGCCGGCCTTATGAAGACGTTCGAGAATGCGTGCCCGCTTTTCCACCTCATTATAAATTTCCGAACGCCTGTTCTCAGGAATACCGAGCATCGTGGCTATTTTATTCTCGAGCAGGTAGCTGCTCCCTTTCCCGGTCCACTGGAATGTATCGGTCACAGGATCCCAGACAAACATGGCAACGAAGGAAAAGCCCTGTGTCTCCGGATTGAACCCGACAAGTTCGTTTATCGAGAGCATACGCCGGGCCATGCTGCCGTCCGGCCGGCGGACGGCGCTCTGGATAATGACGAGGTTCAGATTGTCAACGTGGGACTTCGGAATGCTGATCGGTTCGCTGCAGACACGCTGGATGAGTTTTTCCACGGTTGCGGCGTGGAAGGTGCTCATAACGGGGTGGCCGGTCTGCATGGCACCAAACGCTACGGCACCTTCACCGCCACGGATTTCACCGACCAGAATCTGATTCGGGCGCTGACGCAGCGCTGCCTTCAGCAGATCGAACATCGTGACGTCGGCACCGTCACCCTCGCCCGATCCTTTGCCCTTCGACACTTCGCGGCTCCAGTTCTTATGCGGAACGATCAGTTCCGGGGTGTCCTCGATGGTGACAATCTTGTTTTCGGGCGGAATAAAGGTCGTTATGGCATTCAGGCTTGTCGTTTTGCCGCTCGCCGTCTCACCGCTCATAAAGAGCGACATCCCGTACTCGATGCAGATCCAGAGGTATGCGGCGACAAGGTAATCCGTCGTCTTCCACTCGATCAGCTGGAGAATGCTCGCCGGCTCCTCGGAAACCTGACGGATGGTGAAATTGCTCCCGTGCTTGGATATCTCCGTTCCGTAGACGATGTTGATACGCGAGCCCTGGGGCAGCGTCGCATCGACGATCGGATTCCGGTACGTGAGAGGGCGTTTGATCCGCTCCGCCATCTTAATCACGAAATCGTCGATCTCCTTCGTAGCCCTGAATTCGACGGCGGATTTCAGCCCGTTGAATATCTTGTGCTCGATAAAGATCGGCCCGACGCCGTCACAGGTAATATCCTCGATATAATGGTCGTCGAGGAACGGCTTGAGGATCCCCATTTCGATCTTGTCCCTGATGAGGAGATACTCGAGAGAGGCGAATTCCTGAGGATTGAGAACAACCCTGCCGTCCGGCAGGACGGTTACCCGGGAATTTTTCTGGGATTTCGCCGGTTTTTTTCCTGCACTGAAATCCTTGTTCATCAGGTCAATGACCTTATCCTTCAGCCCTTTCTTTTCATTGCCCCCTTTCAGCAGGCCCTCGACGGACTCCCCGGGCTGAAGAATATATGTCGCCTTTTTTATAACGCGTTTCAGGACTTTCGTCCGCTCCTCGTCTGTGACCGGGTCCTCATCGAGCGCATCAATCAGTTCGACGAGTTTATGCTCGACGAACGGCATGGCTTCTGCAACGCTGTGCAGGAACGAAGGCTCGATGGGGATGTAGAAATTCCGGACGTCATTCGGATCCGGGAAGATGTGCACGAAGGTCATGTCATTGAGCGGATAGATCAGGTTCGGGCTCTCCATCCCCTTCAGATCCCTTTTCAGCTCCGAGAAGAAGAGCGGGATGCCGAACTCGTTGACCGGGAATATATGGAGATATTCGAGGAGGTGCGGACTCTTCGTGACGTACTCCTTCGCATTCGCGGGCAGCATCCGGTACAGGGCGGATGATTCGATATTGGTGTACCAGTCGATGCCTTCGTCGATAACCTCCGGCTTGAACGGCAGATTGACAGATGCGCTCAGTGTTCCCATATTACACCCGTGCCATTGAAATCGGGATGATCTTCATGCCGTACCCGGGATGCACCTCAAATGAAACGAGGTTCCCGGTCGTCTTCGTCGCCCCGCGGATTTTCACGACTTCCATTACCATGACGTACTTGTCGCCGACGAGCGCCTTCTTCATCATGAGATGGGCGTCGCAGATGGAGCGTATCCGGACAAGGGTGTCCTCTTCAAAGGCATAGGTATGAAGTGTGACAAGGATGGTCTTGCCGTGGTCAACCAGATTCTTGCTGTTCGTGAGAAACGTCAGAATATCTCCCTGCGTCGCGTAACCCGTCAGCAGCGTGAGCGAATCGATGACGATGACCTGTGCCTCGCTGTGCTGGATATGCTTGATGATGCGCGTGAGAATGCCCTGCATCTCCTCCTTGCTCCACTCAAACCCGGTGACGTGCATCGGAAACATTCTGAGATGCCCCCACGCAAAATAATCCGAGATGTCGAGGCTCATCGATTCCATCTGGTTGAGAAAACTCTTCGACGTATTCTCCGAGGTATAGAGATCAACGTTCAGCCCGCCCTTGAGCGCACCCCAGATCACCTGCTGCGTCATGACACTCTTGCCGGTGTCGTTTTCCCCTTCCACGAGTGAAAGTGATTCGAGCGGGAGACCGTCCGCAAGCTTTTTGTCAATCTCCGGATTCCCGGTAGAGAGAATTTTTTTATCGTTTCCTCCGATGAGGTCTCCAAGCCCGGTTTTATCACCCATAGTATACACCCCTCAATCGTCACACATATGCCGAATCATACACGCCGCGATCCGTCGTCACCTGCACCCAGACCGGTGCGGTGACACCGGAATAAGCGACGGACATCGTAAGCACTTCGTCGGGATCCAGCTGATGCGGATGGATGGAATCGGGAATGATCCCGCCATACGCCCAGTAGCCGGCGCCACTGCCGTACGGATGCAGGACGGGCTCGTCGGCAAAAACAAGGTATGCTTCCATATTATCAAAGCCGGAAACAGGCTCCTGTCCGACATTCCGCACTTCCACTACCAGCGGCGAAGCGCCTGCCGTCAGGGTCGCACTCACAATTTCAATCGATGTCCTCATCCGTATCTCCTGCTGAGCGGCCTGTTCATGTTGGGCAAATGCAATGATCTCTGCAGTGGAAAGGGTTCCTCCGACGATTACGTAAGCGGTGATCAAAAGGAGGATCAGGGCAATTGCAGACGCAACCAGTGAGGCACTTCCCATATGTCATCAGCTCGCTGTAAACTCCTTCGTTCGTGTAATACCGCTCGGAAGCACAAAGTGGAAGTACGTCACACCCCCGCTTCCCGGGACGAGTGCGCTGGCGATATCGATGCGCAGTGTTTCCCCCACATCCCAGTATCCGTTCGAATCCCCGACTATCTCGTAATCCCATTCACCGTTGCCGGGTCCGGCCTTGTTCAGGGTGAGGATGTCGAAATTCCCCGGAACGCCGATGAAGACATCGCAGAGATCAATGTCCGCATCCGCGATTCGTATCGACCCGACGTTTTTCACCCAGACCTTTGCATCCGGAGTGCTTGCAAAGCTGTTGACAATTTTGACATCGGTGCGAAGGCGCTCATCGGCAGTCTGGGATGATGACGAGAACGTATCGGTTGCGGTGTATATGATCGGGAAAAAGGCATTCACCAGTACCGCTGCCGCCACGATGGCGGTAATCAGAAATATCGCAGTGGTAAACGTATCACTGGACATTAATCATGTCCTGTCGAGCATATCGACCCAGGTTTCCTCATAATCATCCGTACCGGGGTTCTTGTCAGCCCGGAATTCATGAGGCGCCTGCCCGCCTTCCATGAGCACTTCAATCATATCCCGGTCGAGGGACGCATCGGCCGGATCCAGAATGCGGTTGAGTGTATAGAGGTTGGAAACAAACTCATTTGATCCGATCTCATGCTGATCGCCGATCGTTTCCGGCATGAGCCGCGTCAGATCCTTGATTTGCGCACATGCATCATCGGATATGTAGCCGAGTGTCCGGTATGTTTCCACCATTATTTCAAGCCGGTCATGTCCGTATTTATTCACCATTTTACCGGTCCAGTCAAACAGGCGGTGCACTTTATGCAGCCGGATCTTTACACCCGCTTCTTTCTCCAGAACGTTCTTCCCGGCAGGTTTCACCTTCGTTTCGGCACTCTCAAGTCTTTCGTGCAGGGCACGGAGAATCGCTTCGTCGGCAATCAGGCGTTCCCGCATATCCACCTGCTGTGCTGCCGTCTCCGGCATCCGGAATTCACTGCCGAACGGGGGGAGCGGAGGAGCCTGCACAGGAGGGGGAGGAGGCTGTACTACAATGGGGGCAGACGGTACCGGTTCCGGTGCTATCGGTGCCTGCTGCACGGGGGACTCCGGACGGGCCGCCACATTCTCATCACGCGAATCTGCCATTTTCGCCTGTGCAGGGAGAACAGCCGAGAGAATGAACGGATTTTCCGTCTCGTTCATCCGCTCCCTGATATCGATGAGCAGCTTTTTAATCGATTTCTTGATGAGATCGACCTCTTCCTGAAGACGCTGCATCTTGATCTCGGGATCATCAGCTGAGGCAGCCGTGATGATGTGATCGACCTGCGACTGGTTGATTGCCATACCAAACTATCTTTTTGATTTTGGTATTATATAATACTTATGTTAGTAATAAGCTGTGAAAGAAAGCAATTTAGCCCTTTAATTCGTAAATTATCCCACATTTTCCCATTTAATCTGCATTCTGTCGATTAATTCGATAATCTGCAATTATAAACGGTAATGATAATCGAATATGATAACCACAATACGATTTCCTCCCCGCGTAACAAAATAAAATTTATCAGTACAGGATATTCACATCAGAGATCTTTTCAGGACCCGTCCGCTTGATGCCGAGAGAGGCTCCGACGGACGGCTTGATCTCGAGATTGAACGTTTCGCCCGGTGCGACATGCGCACCATCCCCGGGCGACACGGCAACCGTGAACTGCTCCCGGTCTTCAAGCAGCGTGTCTGTCGTTGCGCCGTTCTGGATGTCAATAATCCTCCACTT
>LKUD01000068.1 GCA_001412355.1 Methanoculleus sp. SDB | reverse complement strand
TCAAATCTGGTATTCTGAAGGGGGAAATGCGTCGGTGGTAACGAAAACCCTCGACCAGAAGATAGACCATAATCTGCCGTACCGCATTTCATCGATCAGCCCCATCAGCGAACTGACGGTCAATGAAGCGACTGATATCGTTGTGTGCATGCAGGATATCTTTACAAATCCCGTCGACAATCTTCGCGAGGCCGATGAAAACCGGCTGAATCAGGCAGAAAAGATCCGGTTTACGTGCTCTCCGGACGATGCCGGATTCTTTAACGGAATGACGTATGTCACCGATTTTTCAGAACCTGTGGATGCATCCGGCACGATATCCGTGGAATTCAGGGCATCCCGGCAGGTTGGAACGAACATCATTCTCATTGACCCGGCACAGGCAGTCCCGTCCCGCTGGCTGGCCATCCCCGTTATCGGCGATTCTCAACCCGTTTCGATAAGCGTCTCCGTACAGCCGGGTTTGGGCAATCCTCCCTTTATCCCAGCCGACGGGAAAAGCCTCTTTTTCCTGACGTACCTGCTGGAGGACCGGTACGGGAATCCTTCGGGCAATACTACGGTCACTATCACGCCGTCGGATACGGGTGTCGCGGAAACGCTTCGCACCAATTCGGACGGTCAGATCAGGGTCACGTTCGGGCCGCGCGATACGACAGGCGTAATCGAAATTACGGCGCGGTCGGATGTGAACGCGAGCGTCGTGTCGCACCAGAGTCTCGAGTTTGTGAGCACCGATCCCACCGACATGCTGCTGACGGCAAGCCCGCAGGTAATGCCCTCCCATGATGTGGATGCGGGTCTCGTCTCGCAGTTGCGGGCAAAAGTCCTGGACCAGAAAGGCAATCCCGTGCAAAATCAAGTTGTAACATTCCAAATCCTGAATCAGGTCAATGATTCCGCACAGATCAGCCCTCCCTCGCTTGTTTCAACCACCGCCAGCACAAACCAGAACGGATATGCCATTGTGAATTTCATACCCGGCACGTTCGAGACCGACTGGCAGAAGGCACATTATGACGAAACGGCGGAAGCATCGTGTGATATCCTGGCAATCTGGAATACCACCTCACGAACCGTGGCGCTTGAGTGGAAGAATTTCCCCTACCTCAGTGTCGAAACGGAGGTTGATCCCGAAACCGTTGCAGTCAATGAAACCGTTGACGTGACGGTCCGGCTTGTCGGAAACGGGTGGGCGCTGCAGCCTGATCCCATCGATGTCATGCTCTGTATTGACCGGTCCGGAAGCATGCTGGAGGATTATCCCGACCGGATGGTGTCGACCATGAATGCCGCCAAGATTTTTAACGGGGAGATGTCTCCTGCTCGTGACCAGGTCGGCCTCGTATCGTTCGGCAATTATGGCTATACCGATATATTCTCGTATTATTACAAGTACTGGGCCGGGAAAGACTCCACCTCATATGACGACTGGAGCTATGTCAGCAGTTACTATGCCGGCAATCCCACAAATTATGGGGGATACGCCACGCTTGACCTGCCGCTGAGCTATGACCATACGGTCGTGGATGCCGCGATCACCTCGCTGGTCCCGAACGGCGGCACACCCATGCGGTACGGCCTGTACGAGGCGGGCAAGGAGCTGATCGCCAATTCAAATCCGGGTGCGGTCAAAGCGGTTATTCTGCTCACCGACGGTGACTGGAACACCGGCGGCGATCCGCAGGGCGGGTACGGCGTCACCTCCTTCCCCGAAACGGGGACGGGCAGTGTCATCACCTGGATAAAGAACAACAATATCAGAATCTATACGATCCGGCTGGGGAGCTCCGGCAATGAGGCCGATCTTCAGGCATATGCGGCAGAGTCCAACGGTACCTACTACCACGCCCCTACGGGTGACGACCTTGCGGCGATCTATACGGAGATCGCCGGCGATCTGAAGACCGCAGCGGGTGTCGACACGAGCATGGACATCATGTTTGACGGCATCGAGATCAACAATGTATCCTACGCCGGTGATGCGGCCGACATCGTAGAGTACGTCTACCAGGTCGGAGACTCGACAACCATCGAGAGCTGGAATTTCACGCACACTATCATCCCCCTGACATCAAAAGACCAGAGGGCGGACTGGAACGCCTGCCGGAGCCTTAATTTCACCGTGGATGATATCGGGACCATCCGGCTGAACCAGACATGGGAAGCGCATTTCCTGCTGCGGGTGCTCCAGGGAGGCAATATCAATATATTCGGCCCGGATTCGCTGATCAGCTTCGACAACGGAGCAGGCACCCTGGCGCTCCCCGATACATTCATTACCGCCGTGCCGAACCTGAACGCGACGGGAATAGATTTCATGTCCCTCTCCCTCGAGAATTTCGAGAGCCCCAACCGCGATACGTTTGTCGATACTCTCCAGCTCACATGGGACCTGAATTATACCGGCCAATTCGACGTGACCCAGTCCCTCTGGTATCAGCGTGTCGGTGACCCCACCGCTGTCAGATTCAAGCAAATCGTTGCGGTGAATCCGATCCCGATTCCGGCAGCATATGCAACTTCTCTCGACTGCCGGAATCTCAATCCCGGAGAGTACCTGATCTGGATTACTGCAAAAGCCCCGGATGCACCGGACGACAGGGCCGACATTGCCGGTGCCATCAGGATCGGGAACAGCGGCGGAGCATTCATCCGGATAGAATAACCATTTTTTTCGCGGGCACTGCCGAATCATAATGCATTCTGCAGGTACAATCCGGCAGATTCTCACACATCTTCCGAACAGTGCCGCCGTACGGATCCAGCGGGAATCGAACCCGCGTCCTTGGGTTCGAAGCCCAAGAGGATATCCTCTACCCTATGGATCCACCCCAAACATTCGTATGATAATGTATTAAGCATTTTCCCGCCGATAATTGTACAGAATGATCCTCGCAGCAGCAGAAACCGGCCGGCGTATCCGCGCGGGTGATCTCGTGATACGCCCCTATGCAGCAGAGTGCCAGCAGCCGGCATCGTATGATCTCCGTGCCGCGGAGGACACGACACTCAGACGGGGAGGGTGCACGCTCGTCCACAGTTGCGAATGGGTGGAGCTTCCTGCGGACATCGCCGGAACCCTCCGGTGCCGTTCCTCATTCGGGAGGCGTGGTGTCCTCATCGGCGGTGGATTCGTGGATCCGGGCTTCCGCGGTCAGCTGACGCTCTGTCTTGTCAATATGGGGGATGCGGACGTGCCCGTGATTGCGGGTGAACGAGTGGTGCAGCTGATCCTGCATGCGGTGAAAGGGGGTGACCGGCTCTATGACGGACGGTATCAGGACAGTACAGGGGCCGTGAATGCACGATGACATTTGACAGATCTGAACGAAAATACATTGAAATTCTCAGGATTCTCAAGGAGCACCGGGATCCTGTCGGTGCCAAGCGTCTTTCCGAACTCATGTCGGAGCGGGGTTTCGTGCTCTCCGACCGTGCAGTCCAGTACTACCTGCAGTATCTCGACGAGATGGGATTTACCCATAAGGTAGGGAACCGCGGGCGGATTCTGACGCAGATCGGGAAGGCCGAGACCGAGCATGCCCTTGTCGACGAGCGCATCGGATTCATCATCTCCAAACTCGAACGCCTTGCGTTCAGGAGCACCTATGACCCGGTTACAGGGACCGGGGATGTTGCCTATAACCTCTCAATCGTTCCCGACGATCAGGTCGTGGGCGTCGCAAAGGCCTTCGACGAGGTGGTGAAAGCGGGCATGGGCTTTTCCTCCTCGTACCGTATTATCGACCGGGATCCGCGGGTACCGCCGGGATACACGGGTTTTTTGACAGTCTGCAGTATCACCCTCGACGGCGTGCTCCAGTCCTACGGCATCCCGGTGAAAATGGCATTTGGCGGAACCCTGTCCCTCCGGAATTTCCAGCCTGCCGTATTTGAGGATCTTATCGGGTACCGGGGAACGACCGTCGACCCTCTGCAGCTTTTCATCACTGCCGGTCTCACGTCGGTCGGCAGGATTATCGAGACCGGCACCGGGACGGCACTCGCGAACATTCGCGAAGTTCCGGTATCGGCCCGGTCGAGGGTGGAAGATATTGCGGAATCGATGCGGGAGGCGGGATTCATATTCCCCGTAACGATGGGGACGAAGGTCTTCAACCTCACGGAGCATCCCTACCGCCTCGCGATTGTGGCGTTTTCCGGGATGAATTTAATTGCACGCAGCATCGAAGCCGG
Source organism: Methanoculleus sp. SDB (assembly GCA_001412355.1). Taxonomy (NCBI): domain Archaea; kingdom Methanobacteriati; phylum Methanobacteriota; class Methanomicrobia; order Methanomicrobiales; family Methanomicrobiaceae; genus Methanoculleus; species Methanoculleus sp. SDB. The sequence goes on along the minus strand of LKUD01000068.1, from coordinate 463 downwards.
CTATTCCGTCAGGACCGAAATCGGGGCGGGAAATATCCCGTTCTCAAAAGTAACCGAATAAAAGAGATCAGGTGATCCAGAAGAGGTCCTCTCCCTCCTCTTCCTTTTCAGGCATGGATTTACGCGTTTGAGACGTATCGCCCTCCGGAATCAGATTAATCCGGCGTTTTCCCGGATCGGCCTCCCGTGGTTTGACGGGCGATGACTGCAGGCTTTTCTCCGCGTTTTTCAGCATGTCGTCGATAGCACCCCCGGTGGTTCGGCGCATCCGAATCCGTTCATCGGCAGAAATGGTTTCGTGAGTTTTTTTCCCTGATGATGCGACACGGACCTTTTCGTCATCCGTGATGATTTCACGAATTTTTTTCCCGGCCGATGCAACATGGACACGTTCCGCATCGATGATCCCGTCCTTGGGCCTTTTTCCTGTCGGAGAGATCCTGACGCGTTCCGCGTCAATGAT
>LKUD01000067.1 GCA_001412355.1 Methanoculleus sp. SDB | reverse complement strand
AATCGTTGTTTTCACGATTTTTCGCAAAAAAGGAAGAAAGTCCCCTCGTAATCGGATTTACCGACATCAGCCGCTGGGTCGACGACCGGGAGATTGCAGTCCGGAATTCGCTGCGGGATGAAACAGCCGGCTCGCAGACAACGATACGTGCTGCATTCGGGGAGCTTGACACGGTGATCGAAAGCCTGCACGAGGCATCTCCCGATCCGGGTGCACCGCCAAAGCTCAGACGTGCCGTGGAAACTGCAGTCCCCGTATTCATCAGGGCCATGGAAATCGCCACGGGACGACACTGGTCGGAAGATCCGGTTGCGTTCTATCAAGAAGCCGCAGATGCACTCAAAGGCATGATAAAAGCCATGAAAGGGCAGGGGAAATATCTCACTGCGTTATATCCTGAGGAGATGAAGGAAATGCGGGTTTCGGTGAGTGCGATCGGAAAGGAGATCAATACCATGACCGACAGGATCGCCGCTGCGGACGCGGAACTCTCATCACTCGAGGACGTACGCAAACAGCATGCGGCAATCTGCCGCCTTGAAGAGGATTACGGCGCGGCAAAAGCACGCTGGCAGGAGATCTGGTCGCAAATCCCGAAAGATGAACGACATCTGGACGCGATCCATGCCGAGATTGCGCGCATGAAAGAAGAGGAGGATATCACCGGCCTTTCAGACGCCAGGGAGGCGGTGGAGCGGCTTGAACTCGAAAAAGAGGAGTTAGCCATCGAATATTCCCGCATCGTTGCTGCTTCGGCAAACGTGCTTCGAAAGGCAGAACATGCGGCAGAGAGCGGGCATAAAGAGGAACTCATCCGTGCCATCCGCCATGTACGGAAACTGCTTGCACATCCGCCGCGTCATGATCGCGTCACGCTCACCGAAGGAATCTCCGTTATCATACCTGATCTGATGCAGATGATTGAGCAGGGAGAGGTTATCCTCAAGAACAAGAGTGAACAGAAGATGTTTGCCGACGGACAGAGGCTGATCGATATCGTCGGCGGCCTGTGCACGCAGTACGGGCACACCACCGAACAGCTGGCGCTTGCACGCCTGCGCGTGACGGAGTCGGATGTCCTGCAGAGACTATCGCACCTCGAAGAGAAAAAGGCGGAACTTGAGAGAAAACACCGCAATGATGAAGAGCAGATGAAAGCTTTCGAGGTGTTTTTCGAAGAGACTATCGGGAAAATTCCGGATAAGATCGCCGCTCTCGAAGAGGCACTTGCCGGGTGTGCCGGCAAACCGGTAAAGATTACCGGCCCGGTGCCCGGGATTCCCGAATATACATCCGGGACGGACATCCCGTCAGCAGGTAATTAAATGCTGACATCACAGTTTACCATGAAGGACAGGAACCTCTATGCAGAAAAACACGGATAAAAGCCTCCAGAAAATCCTCCCCGCCACAGCATGGCCGATCATTCCGATCATCGCATTCGCAGGCATCGCGCTTGATTTCGCCCTGCAGCTAGCGGGGATTCTGACCGGTGAAAGCGTTCTTCTCGATGCGGGAGTCTGGGGATGCGTAGCAGGCTCGGTGCTGCTTGCCGGGATCGCATACTTCCGGCCCAAAAAGGATCTCGTTTCACTGCTGACACCGATGTACGCGCTCATTATTTTCAATCCGTACAGTGAGTTTTCCATCAACCTGCTCCTCAAGGCACTCTACGCCGCGACCATTACAGCGCTTTCCATCAGGCTCGACCGGCAATACCCTTCCGAATAAGAAATGTGGAGTTGATGCATATGGAAAGTAAAGAATTTCTTGATGAGTATATCACCCGGATCCGTCCCGCCGCTGCCACCATGGACCCCGATCTCGCGCACGAGATTGCCCAGGCATACCTCACCTATAAGTTCAGACTGTATGAAAATGCACTCCGCCGGTGTACGCTTGCGCTTAAAATCGCCGGGAAGACCGGCATTCAGCGGACGATTACGAATGCCCTCCGGATCGTGCAGGCCAACGTACAGGCACGTCTCGAAAACAGTGCCGCTATTCCCGGAGATATTCTCTTCGATGAAAATGACAGGGAGTTCGTCGCACTTCTGCTGCCGCAGGAATCCATCGGATATGAACCCACATACCTGCTGGACAACGCCCTGCTGCTGCTCTATGGGGCGGCATTCATCGCCTCGCCACCCGACCGTGAAGCGCTCTCTGAACAGGAACAGGGAGTATTGCTCATCATCGAGGGGTATCGCGATGAGCTCGGACTGGAGTGATTCCCCGTCCCGATTTTCCGGGATTATCGGGGCCGGATGAGAAAATACCGTCCCGTCACTAATCTTCTCAATACCGCTCTTAAAAAAAGCGTCAGGTCACAGTGAATCGAGGCTTACGGCACCGAAATCTTCCGATGCCTCGCTAATCTCCTTCACCCCGAATGCCGTCTGCACCGTCTGCATATTCAGGTCAAGTGCGGCATCAGCCATATAATCGAGAATATCAATGGAGAGTTCACGTTTCTGCTTGCTTTTTTTGAGCTGATCAATCAGGAACGAGAGTTTCTCCGGGGGCTCCATACGAAGTTTGGCAAGGCTGACCACACACATATAGATCCGCGTGAGATTCCGGTCGGGACCAGTGATGGTTTCGAAAAAGTTTCTGATCACCTGTGCCTGATAGACCTCTCCACCCATGGTAAATCAATACTTTGGTTTTCAATATATAAAGATTGTCTTTTTCTCCCCCATTACCTTCGTGTGGACACGATCTTGATGATATCACCGTGCCGGAGTTCGTGATTTTCACGAATACGCATCTTTGACTGTGCATCGACCGCATAGAGGAATCCGTCACCAATGTCGGAATGGATGCGGTATGCAAGATCGTGCGGCGTGGAACCGCGCTTCATGAGAAAAGCGTCGGGCAGCACCCGCCCCTGACCATCGCAATACTTGTTTTCGTCCTCCACAGGGTAGACCACTATCATGTCGAGAAGCTCGAACACTGCAGTATTTATTGCCTTCTGGACACCGGTTCCGCTATTTTGTTCCATGAACTGGCGAATCGTCTCCAGCCCGTGCTTCTGTGCCTCGGAAAGCTTCGCCGCGGGAGAGATTATAAAGTCCGTATCCCCGGCAACATAGGTGATAAACCGGCCTTCAGCGGCTTTTCTCAGCGCCAGTTCACCGGCGGCACTCGCAAAAGAGACGGGTTCGTGCGAGAGATCACGCGCGATCTGATCCGGCATGAGGTCGGCCTTGTTCGCAACGATGTACATCGGTTTGCTCCGGCAGATGAGAGTTTCACAAAACGCGATCAGGTCATCCTCCCCTGCCTGCCGGAGGTTTATGCATGCCTCCTGTTCGGCGTCCCGGATCTGTTCGTAGGTAATGCCAAGCCCCGCATAGACATCCGCAACCGCATCAATAACCGAAAAAGATTTTTGCTGTGCCGAACGGTGGATTTTTGGCCAGTGCTTCTCCAGAATGCCGTATGCCCACATCGTCATCTCTCTGCTGATGAATCCGATGTCCTGTACAGGATTGTGGGATCCCGGATCAACAGGATTGCCCTCGCTGTCCGTGGAGCCGCTGGCATCGATGATATGCAGGATGGCATCAGCCTGGCGGAGATGATCCAGAAACTGGTTTCCAAGGCCCCGCCCTTTGTGCGCCTCCGGGACAAGCCCCGCAACATCAATAAGACCAACCTGAATGAAACGGACGCCGTCTACACACTCATTGCACACCAGACCCAGATCCCGGCACGGACAGGTTGTACGGATATAGGCCACGCCATGGTTCGCGTCGATGGTCGTGAACGGATAATTTGCGATTTCAACGTGTGCCATCGTCGCAGCAGTGAAAAATGTCGATTTTCCACAATTTGGTTTGCCTGCAAGTGCAAGAGTTATCATGACATCATCCCCTCACATCATCAGCACCCGGCACCGGAACGGGGTTTCTCTGTCGGCGCCCGGAATTCCCGGATGCTTGCTGTGTAAAACAGTATAAATGAGAGAAAGTTACTAAAATGTTATCATGAGTTATTCCGTAAAACCGACGTATTTTTTTGAAAAATCCGGCCCGGAAAACACTGCAGATGCAGCCAGAATTGCCGTTGAGCGTGCCCGGGACCTCTCAATCGACACGATAGTTGTTGCGAGTTCAAGCGGTTCTACGGCACGCGTCTTTTTTGACGCTATCCGCGGAACCGGACTGCGGCTGGTGGTAGTCACCCATGTCGTCGGCTTTAAAAAACCCGGTGAATGGGAATTTTCTGCTGATACTGCTGAATTTCTTCAAAAAAACGGAGCCAAAATCATCACGGGCACCCATGTGCTTTCAGGTCTTGAGCGGGCTCTTTCCCGATCTCCCAAAGTGGGGGGGGGATCCCGTACCGAGGCGATTGCCGAGGCGTTACGCCGGACTGTCGCAACAGGCCTCAAAGTCGCCGTTGAGTGTTCCCTGATTGCCGCCGACCACGGTGCCATCGGCGTTGACCGGGAAGTGATCGCCGCCGGCGGTACGGCGTCCGGAGCGGACTGCGTATGTGTCATACTGCCCGCCCATACAGCATCGTATTTTGATCTCCAGGTAAGAGAGATCGTGGCAATGCCGCGGAACCGGTAATTATGGTTCTCCAGTCGATCAGGGAAGCGTTCAGTCTTCTCAGGAGTATGCCGGTACTCTGGCTGACGGGAATCGCAACGGGGCTGCTCGGAGCGTCAGATATACTGCTCACGGTCTGGGGAGAACCGTTTTTTTCGGAACGCATGTGGATCCTTCAGATCATACTCCTGCCGTTTTTCGTATCGGGCAGTTACGGTGTTATCAGGGCCGACGACGGAAGGCTTTCCACATATATCAGGGAAGGGTTCGCGCACTACTTCGCCGTGCTTCTGCCGGGAATCCTGATTTTCTTTGCGGTCCTGCTCACCATATTTATCGTGCTCATTCCGCTGACGCTTGCCGGCATCCCGGGAGACATCGGACTTCTCACGCTCATATCGGCAGGTGTCATTGTGCCGATGCTCTTTTTCACGTTTTTCTACGATACGGCGGCAGTTTTTCAGGAGAAGAAAGTATTTGACTCACTTCTTGAAAGCATCCGTTTCGTGGTCGCGCATCCGGGAAAAACAACGGTATTCATCATCACTGCGCTCGCACTATTCGTGATTATCGGCCTTCTTGGAACACTCCTTCTTGCCGCGACACTCGCGGGACACCTCGAACCGCTCACGATGATGAGTCAGGCAGAACTGGATGCGCTCGCTCCCGCGGATCTGCTCGGCATGCTGGGTACATCAGGCATCTGGACTGCCGTCGGAGTGTACTTCGGCATCATCGCCCTTTTCAGCGCAATTTTCTATCCGTTCAAAGCAGTGTTTTACCGTACCAACGTACTCGTTCTGCCCGTACAGCCCGAAGGGGAATACGACGAAAAAGGCCGCTGGTTTAAATACTGAAAGGCACTCTCTTCAGGATTTCCCCTTTTTTCAGGGCAGGTAAAAGAGGAGTGCAAACAGGCCGCCGCCGAAGGTGGCAATCAGGTTTGTGCCGGAATTTCCGATGATGCCCCGGTTTTCGAGAGTCGCCCCGACGACACTGTCAATGTTTGTCCCGATAAAACCTGCAAGGGTGCACACAACCGCCATCATCGGACTGGCAATCCCTACCATGACGGCGGAAATCCCGACAATGCCTGCCGCAACCGTACCTGCCACTTCACCGATGATCGTAACACCCCCGTTCGTCCCGTGCGGGACCTTTTTAAAGGTGGTAATCAGGTAGGGTATGGTGCCGACGACGCCGATCTCGCTCGCCACGGTGTCTGCAGCCGCGGAAGCCACGCTGCCGAGGAAAAGGGCAATAAACATCTCGTGCTGGGTGACGCCGTACAGCACCGTTGCCCCTACCGCAACGAGACCATTTGCAAAGACATTATAGTAGCCCCTCACTCCCCCGTGAGATTCGGCAACCCCCATGCTCTTTTTTCGATCATAACGAAATCGCGTGCAAGCCGAACCGAGGACGAAAAAGGTGAGCATGATAAAAAACCAGCGTACATCCGCGAATACGATGAGGATTATTCCTACAAGCGCTCCGGAGAAAAGGCCGCTGAGATCCGCTGCTTTCAAACGATAGGAGAAGTAGCCGAAGGCCAGCCCCGTGATGACGGCAGTGAGCAGCAGGGTTGTTTCAACGCGAAATCCGATCTCGGAAAACAGAAACATCGTCATCGCGACACCCAGACCGGAGATCAGGAGCGAATCCTCGCGATTGCCCACGGCGGACTTGAACAGGGCGGCGACGAGCACTCCGGTGCTGATGACAAGCGGTGATTCCGAACCGAGATACAGCATCACGGAAAGCCCGCCGACGGCAGCCCCGATGATATACAGTAGATAGGATCGCGGTCCTTCCGCCCACCTGCATACGAGTTCACCGCCCACCACAATGGCAAGCGTGGCGGCGAAAACAAACAGGGAGAGGAGTGAAAGTCCGTAGAGTGTCCCGAGAACGGCAATTGCGACGGATGCGAACCGCGTACTGCGAATTGTGAAGAGGACGCCGCTGAAGAGAATCGTCAGAAGGCCGAGAATCCACGGAGGATGTAGCAGAGGAGCAACTGCGATACTGACCGCAGTCAGAAGCGCCGCCAGCCATATACGCACCCCTTCAGCCATTTCAAATATAGGTGGGTAATGAACCTTTAATTGCATTCTGGTCGTAAAAACGCATCAGTGCATGTTCGGATACGATCACTATATTTTATTCCAGAGACAATAATTGCGAAATGCCCCAACCAAAAGATATTCCAAAACATTTCAATTTTTCCGAGGTCGAACCGCGATGGCAGGCGGCATGGAGGGATGAAGACAATTATTTTGATCCCGCATCCGCCAAACCGCCGTATATCATCGATACGCCGCCGCCGTACCCCACCGGCAACTTCCATATCGGCAATGCGTTCAACTGGTGTTATATCGATTTTATCGCGCGATACAAACGCATGCGGGGATTCAACGTGATGTTTCCGCAGGGATGGGACTGTCATGGATTACCTACGGAAGTAAAAGTCGAAGAGATCCACGGCATTACAAAAAACGACGTGCCGCGTGACCGTTTCAGGGAGATGTGCCGCGAACTCACGCTGCAGAACATCGAAAAAATGCGGACAACCATGCGGCGGTGCGCCTTCTCGATCGACTGGAGTAACGAGTACATCACCATGCTCCCGGCGTATTATAAAAAAACGCAGCTCTCCTTCCTGCGCATGCTCCGGGACGGTAAGATATACCAGAGTGAGCATCCGGTAAACTTCTGCACACGGTGCGAAACGGCAATCGCATTTGCAGAAGTCTCGTATGAGGAACGAGACACGAAACTGAATTATTTTTCATTCGACGGCGTGGAGATTGCAACATCCCGGCCGGAACTGCTCGCAGCCTGCGTTGCGGTCGCGGTTCACCCGGATGACAAACGGTACACCGGTCTTCGGGGGAAACGGCTGAAGGTCCCTCTTTTCAGCCATGACGTACCGGTAATCGCCGATGATGCGGTGGACCCCTCATTCGGCAGCGGGGCGGTCATGATCTGCACATTCGGTGATAAGCAGGATGTACACTGGTGGAAACAGCACGATCTCGAACTCAGGAAGGCAATCGACCGGCAGGGGAAGATGACCGCAACGGCAGCACCCTACACCGGGATGACTGCAAACGACTGCAGGGAACGGATTCTTGCCGATATGAAGGAACAGGGCATTCTTCTCCGGCAGGAGGATCTCAACCAGAGGGTAGGAACCTGCTGGCGATGCAAGACACCCATTGAAATCCTCAGTGAGCGCCAGTGGTTCGTCCGCATCGAGCCGGAGGCTATTCTTGAAGCGGCAGGGAAAATCTCATGGATTCCCGAACACATGTTCATCCGGCTCGAAAACTGGGTGCGGCAGATGGAATGGGATTGGTGTATTTCGCGCCAGCGAATCTTCGCGACACCCATCCCTGTCTGGTTTTGCGCCGACTGCGGCACGATGATCCTGCCCGCGGAGAACGCTTTGCCCGTCGATCCGGTCTCAGATAAACCGCGTGACCCCTGCCCCGCGTGCGGGTCCTCAGAGGTGAGGGGTGAAGAGGATGTGCTTGATACCTGGATGGACTCCTCGATTTCAGTACTCAACATCACCGGATGGAACGGAACAGGGATGCCGGATATTTTTCCCGCCCAGTTGCGTCCACAGGGCCACGATATCATCAGGACATGGGCGTTTTACACGATTCTCAGATCCGTAGCCCTTACCGGCAGCTACCCGTGGAATGACATCCTTATCAACGGCATGGTGCTTGGTGATGACGGTTTTAAGATGAGCAAGAGCAGGGGAAACATCATCGCCCCCGAAGAAATCCTGAATGACCATGGAGCCGATGCATTCCGCCAGTGGAGTGCCGGAGGAGCGTCGACCGGCTCCGATATTACCTTCAGCTGGAACGATGTGATTGCAGCATCACGGTTCCAGACAAAGATCTGGAATATATCGCGGTTCGTTCTCGGCCAGCTCGGCACCGAGACGGGGGAGACCGGCACCGTGACCGAACTCGCGGATCGCTGGATGTTGTGCCGCCTCTCCGATACGATCCGTGACGTCACCGATGCGATGGACCGGTTCCAGTTTGACCGGGCACTTCGTACGATTCGTGAATTCGCGTGGAACGTCATCGCGGACGATTATATCGAGCTGGTGAAAGGACGGCTCTATACGGACGACCCGAGTCGTACCAGTGCAACGGAGGCATTATGGATTGCCCTTGATGCGCTGTGCAGGATGCTTGCTCCGATTGCCCCGTACTTTGCGGAAGAATGCTACCAGTATTTCGGGAAAGGAAGCGTTCACAACCAGCCATGGGTTGATTTTTCATACTCTGATCCCGACGCCGGTCCTGCAGGTGACCTGCTCGTGAAGGTCGTCGCGGAGGTGCGGCGGTACAAGCATGACGGCGGCCTCGCCCTGAATGCCCCGATGGGGGCTGTTACGGTATATGCACCGGGGCACATCGATGACGCAGGCGATGCCGGCCGTGCACTGAATGCCACGGTTCTGTGGAAACACGAGGAGCCGAAACTGGAGCGGGTGGTTACGGGTATCGATTTCGATATGTCCGTTATCGGGCCGGCATTCAGGAAAAAGGCAAAGGCGGTGATGGATGCGGTTAAAGCGCTGCCTCCCGACAGTATCCTCAATCCGCCCCGCACGATTGCTATGGACGGCGAGGAACTGGCACTGCCGGAAAATGCATTTTCACCGAAATTTACCTTTATGCTCGAGGGTGAGGAGGTCGATGTTCTCACACTCGGGGACGGTGTGATCGTGACGGTCCGGCACAGTTCCTGATCTCACCGGCGACAAATCCGGCAATCTCATTTTTATCCTTTAAAGCATCGATCAGGACGAACCGCTCCGGATCCGCGTCCACAAGGGCGAAATACTGCGCCTGCACCTTTTCCAGCACCTCAGCACGCTCGAAGTGCTCCAGTGAGTCGCCCGACAGCCGCTTCACCGCCTCCTCTACCGGCAGCACCAGCAGAAACGTTCTGTCCGGGCGGACACTCCATCCCGAGTGCACGGCAGCGATCCAGTCGTGCGGATCGGCAAGAATCCCTTCCAGTGTGACGGCCTGATAGGCATATCGCGAATCGGTAAACCGGTCCGAGATGACCAGCCGCCCCTCCCGCAGAGCGGGGCGGATGACGGTCGAGAGATGGGCGGCATGATCCGCAGCGAACAGCAGTGCTTCGGCAACAGGATCGATATGCTCGGCGATGGCGCGCCTGACCTGCTCACCGATCCAGGTGGCACCCGGCTCGCGCGTAAACAGGGGGGACAGATCCCTGAGGTCTTCTTTTAGGGCGGATAGCAGGGAGGACTTGCCGCTCCCGTCGATGCCCTCGATGGTAATCAGCAGAGCACTCCCCTCCGGATCAGGTCTACCGGGATATGCCCCCGGTGAAGGGCGGTGGCAATGATTGCCGCATCGAATCCAGCCTCGTCAAGTACTCTCAGATCCTTCATCTCCGCGACACCCCCGCCGTAGAAAAGAGGGCCTTCATAGGCATTCCGGAGCGCATCCAGAAAATCAGCGGGTGGAATTCCGTTTCCGGTCCCCACAGAACCGAGATTAAGGATAATACACCCTGAAAACGGCCAGACTGCCGCAGCACGAAGAAGCGCAACCGGATCTTCCCCTCCGGGAATCACCCGGCCGTCCCTGCAATCCAGACTCAGCACCCCTCCCGGATACAGGGAGAGATCGCGCCCGGCCGTTTCCGTTCCGATGACGTTGATCACGCGGTCGGCAATGAGCATATCCGCGGGCGATCGGCATCCGCGATCAAGCCAGCAGGTAGTTACACGGCGTGCGCATGCCCGTACATGCCTCTCGTTGTCACCGGCACCGGTGATGCGGTCGAGATCCGCAATATAGAGGTACATCGGTGCGATCTCTTCAACATACCCGGAAGGGTCAGCGGTGGAGGCACAGCCCCAGTCAAGAGGGCGGTACGTATCCCGATTTCCTTTCGCCCCGTGTACAACCTTTCCGCCGAGCAGATCGACAGCCAGAATAATTTTCATGTTTTTAACGCAATCACTATTAGGAGAAATGATCAAAAATAAGTATGGAATTATTGGTCAGCCCAAGTAGTGTGGAAGAAGCTCGAAATGCTCTTGCTGCTGATATTATTGATGTCAAAAAACCCTCCGAGGGGTCTCTGGGAGCGAATTTTCCCTGGGTGATCAAGGCGATAAAAAGTCTTACTGATAAACCCGTCAGCGCCGCAATCGGCGATTTTTCCTTTCTTCCGGGAGGTGCGGCACTCACCGCACTCGGGGCCGCCGGCGCAGGGGCCGATTATATTAAAGTCGGCCTGAAATTTTCCGGGACCGAAGAAGCGCGGGAATTAATCGGGGGAGTCGTCCGGGCTGTCAAGGATGACTACCCGGAAAAATATGTCGTCATTGCCGCGTACGCGGATTATAAACGCCTGAGCACGATTTCTCCCTTTGAGATAATTCCGCTTGCGGCAGGTGCCGGAGCAGACATCGCGATGATTGACACGGGAATAAAGGATGGAAAAAGCCTCTTTGACTATATGACAGAGGATGACCTCCGCGCCTTTAACGACGTGAGCCATGAAGCGGGATTAAAAACCGCCCTTGCGGGTTCGCTCCGCTTCGAGGATCTCGAAGCCCTTAAACGCATTGACCCCGATATCATTGGCGTACGCGGGATGGTGTGCGGCGGAGACCGCTCTTCTGTCATCAGGCAGGATCTCGTGGATAGAGCAGTTCAGATGATCAGGTGAAATATGTACCGTGAAAAACTCGACATGCCCCTGGCACTCACGTTCGATGATGTGCTTCTTCTGCCCGCTGAATCGTATATCGAACCGAGTGAAGCAAACGTCGAATCACGCTTTTCCCGGAACATCTCCCTCAATATGCCCCTTGTATCGTCAGCGATGGATACCGTCACCGAATCAGCCATGGCAATAGCACTGGCACGGGAAGGCGGCATCGGAGTCATCCACCGGAACATGACGCCGGAACGCGAAGTGGAGGAAGTGACTCTCGTCAAACAGGCAGAGGATATCATAGAACGCGACGTACTGACAGTGGACACGGAGGCGACCGTGGCCGACGTGGACCGGATGATGAATGTCCACGGTATCAGTGGCGTACCGGTGATGCAGGACGATACGGTTATCGGCATCGTCAGCAGGAGGGACCTGCGGGCGATTATCTCACGCCGGGGTAGCGATAATATCCGGACGGTGATGACGAAGGAACCCATCACGGTCAGTGAAGACATCACGATGGAACGCGCGCTCGAAGTGATGTATACGAACAAGGTGGAACGCCTGCCCGTGACAAATGACACCGGAAAGCTTATCGGCATCATTACCATGCAGGATATCCTCGAGCGCCATCAGTACCCCCATGGTAACCGTGATGCGAACGGCAACCTTCGCGTCGCTGCTGCCGTCGGTCCGTTCGATTTCAGCAGGGCGATGCTGCTCGACGAGAACGGGGTTGATGCTCTCGTGGTCGACTGTGCACACGGTCACAATATGAACGTTGTCAGGGCCGTCAAGGAGATCAAGGCGAGTGCACACGCGGATGTTATCGCAGGAAATATCGCAACGGCGCGCGCAGCAGAGGCGCTGGTCTCCGATGTGGACGGCCTGAAGGTCGGAATCGGTCCGGGATCAATCTGCACGACCCGCATCGTCGCGGGCGTCGGTGTTCCGCAGATCACGGCAATCTCGCAGGTAGCGGACGTCGCTTCCCCGGCAGACGTCCCGGTTATTGCCGACGGGGGGATCAGGTTCTCGGGCGATATTGCCAAGGCAATCGCCGCAGGTGCCGACAGCGTAATGATGGGCAGCCTCTTTGCCGGCACCGATGAGTCGCCCGGACGGGTGATTGCCATCAAGGGACGACGGTACAAGCAGTATCGTGGAATGGGATCACTCGGCGTCATGAGCGGCGGAGAGTCAAGTGATCGTTATTTCCAGAAAAAAGACATTGGATTAACGAAATTTGTGCCGGAAGGTGTCGAGGGAGCAACCCCGTATGTCGGGAACGTATCCGACGTAATTTACCAGCTCATCGGCGGACTGAAATCTGCCATGGGATATACAGGGTCCGCCACTGTCAGGGATATGAAGGCAAAAGCGCGGTTCATCCGCATTACATCTGCCGGGTATTCGGAAAGCCACCCCCATAACATACTTATCACTGACGAAGCGCCGAATTACCGCCTCTTCGAATAACACCCAATATTTATATAATTTTAGCACTAACATAAAGTAAATATGCTGGATGGCGACGATGTTTCGCACTTTCTGGATATCCTGGGCAACAGGAACAGAAGGCGGATCATTCAACTACTGCGTCAGAAGCCCTGTTTTGTGACGGAAATTTCAGAGCGGCTGATGATAAGCCCCAAGGCGGTGATTGAGCATCTTCAGCTGATGGAACGCGAGCATATACTTGCATCACGCAGCGACGAACGCAGACGAAAGTACTACCACCTGCTGCAGGATTTTAATGTTGTTATCCAGCTTAACCAGCAGAAAATGCCGGTAATCCTTGAGCATCAGGACACCCGAACGCGGTTTTCCTCTACAATCGGATCGCTCCGGCGAATGATGAAGCTACGGGAAACATTAATCAGCAATCTTGAGTATCTTGAACAGGATATCGAACAGGCGATTCATGAACTCGCAGCAAGCGGACAGGATATTATCCGGAGTGATATGGAAATCAATCTCATCGTTGTTCTTTCCGGATATAATCCCGACATCTCCGAAATCAAAGAGATAACCGGCGTTTCAGGCGAAGAATTGCAGAAACACCTCGCGAACCTTATGGAACGGGGGATCGTCACGAGGGAAAACGGTCGATACCGGTTGTGTGAATAACATGGCAAAAAATCCATACGACGATGTCTTCAGGGATCTTGCAAGAGTACTTGAAGATCTCTTCAGCAGCCTTGCGCGTGACGAGAATGCACGCTTTGTCGGATGTACCATCATCACCGGATCCGGCGGGGAACCTCGCTTTTTCCAGATAGATGACCAGGGGGTGGATGATATTAATTTCGAAACGGTTGAAGGGCCCGAAACCGTCTATGTGACGATCGAACTGCCCGCCGATACCGATATGGCGCCCTATGCGGAGATCGAAGAAGATAGTATCCATCTCTACTTTGAAGACGACAGGATCACGATTGATCTGCCGTGCCGGGTTGACGCATCACAAAGTGAAATCTCGGTCAAAAACGGCATTATGGATATCGTCTGTCACAAACTGGCGAAAACTCCCCCTCTTCACTGAATCAGTCCGCCGGCTCACGAAGCGACCGTCGGTGCTTTCTCCATAGAAGAAACACCGATCCGTACATCAGGCAAGGACGGGCATCTGTCCGAATACAGCCGCAGGGACAGAACAGCCGAAAATTATTCCGTATGAAATATCAGACGGATCCCTCATGATTGCGGGATTAGATATCCTGAATGATGACAGCCGGATGCGAACACAAGGAAATGGGACACCCGTATCCGTATTCGGCCCGCAGCCGCGTATATATACAGGCAGGGATCACAAAGACCACAACCGATACTACGACATTGCCGTAGGATTCAAGGATTTGAAAGTAATTTCTCATTGAGCCCTCATCAGCCTCATGGTTCTGGGTGATAAACGGTGAAATCCAATGAGCCTTCGTATCGCGCCCTGTTGCATACGGGCGAACTCCGGGAGCGAATACTGCAGGCATACCGTATTCTGTCCTCCTGTACTCTCTGCCCGCGCAAATGCCATGTCGACCGCCTGTCCGGCAAAAAAGGATACTGCCGGAGCGGACTTCTCCCGGCAGTCGCCAGTGCGGGCCCGCATTTCGGAGAGGAGCCGCCGCTTGTCGGGCGGGCAGGCTCGGGAACGATATTTTTCACTCATTGCACGATGCGATGCGCGTTCTGCCAGAATTATCCGATCAGTCAGGAAGGGTACGGGAGAGAGATTTCATGTGGTGAACTCGCCACGCATATGCTGAGTCTGCAGGAGAAGGGATGCCACAATATCAATCTCGTCAGTCCGACCCACTACATCCCGCAGATCATGGAGGCAACGGCCATTGCCGCCGCGAAGGGCCTTAAAATACCGCTTGTATTCAATACGGGCGGTTATGACCGTCCCGAAACGCTGGAGCTGCTGGATGGTATCGTAGATATTTACATGCCCGATGCCAAGTATGGTGACAACACCAGCGCCCGTACGCTCTCTGACGCACCGGATTACGTGGAGGCGATGCAGTCCGCGATACGAGAGATGCACCGGCAGGTCGGCGATCTTGTCACCGATGATAACGGCATTGCACTGCACGGCCTCCTGATCCGGCACCTCGTTCTTCCCGGCAATATCGCGCGAAGCGATCGGGTGATGGCATTTATCGCAACAGAAATTTCAGTACATTCCTACGTAAATATCATGGACCAGTACCTTCCCTGCGGGAGAATCTGTTCTCCCGGATTCGATGCGAGACTTCATCGTCCTGTCACCGCGCGGGAATATGCCTTCGCCATTCGATGCGCACGGGAGAACGGGCTGTACAGAGGATTTATCGGAAAATGAAACCTACCAGTCTGTACGGAACACGGGCAGTAAACGGGGGGTGCAATTCATGGAATCCCTTACCTATCATGCAGTCAGCGAACAGGGGAGGCGGGAACGTAATGAAGATGCATTTCTGGCCGAACGAATAGGAAGATTTCATGTTTTTGCCGTTGCAGACGGAATGGGAGGTCATGCAGCAGGAGATGTCGCCAGCACCTGCGCCATCGGGCAATTGCGTACGACCGTCATCACGAGCGCGGCCGACGACCCAATGCAGGCAGTGCTTGAACGGGCATTCGCGAATGCAAACCGTAAAATTTTCGAATATAATAAAAAAAATGCTCTCAATGCCGGTACAACGCTCACCGCCCTCCTGATCGATGAAGCGGGGAAATGCGTGTTTGCCAACGTCGGAGACAGCAGGGCATCTGTATTCGACGAGACCGGCATCTGGCAGACGCGGGATCACAGTCTTGTCAGACACCTTGTTGATCTGGGTCTGATCACCCCGGACGAAGCGATGACGCATCCCCGGAAGAATATCCTTGAACGCGCCCTCGGACTGCAGCCGGACGTAGCGGTTGATTTCTATCCGCAGGAGTGCTCAAAACGGACGATAGTTCTGTCGAGCGACGGACTTCATGATACGATTCCTCCCGAACGAATCAGAATCCTCGCCCGGGCATACCCCCCGCGCGAGGCGGCGGCGGCACTCACCGCCGAATGCCTCAGGGACGGCGGGACGGACAACATCACCGTTATTGTCATCCGCGTTTCATAGGAGCTTGCGGGCGCTGCAGGCCTTCTCGTACGCATCATTGATTGCCGTGCTTACGTCGGGGTCGATCTCGCGGGACAGCGCTGAGGCAAGGGCCCTGCACGCGCTGTCGGAAGCGATTCCGGAGAGGGCACGTGCCGCCATTCGGCGTACATACACGTTAGGATCCTCGAGCAGTACGATGAGTGCTCCTTCGGCATGCCCGTCGGCAAACCTGCAGAGTGCCTTGGCCGCCATATACCGCACATGGTCTTTTTCATCGGTGAGCCTTGCGATAAGCGGAAGAACCGCCCGGGTATCCCTGATACGCCCCAGAGCCTCCGCTGCCCGGTAGCGCATGACCCAGGAATCATCATCAAGCAGCTCGAGCAGGGGCGCCACCGCCACTTTCCCGGCCAGAGCCAGACCGCGGGAGACACGCTCTCGTTCGGCTTTATCACCGGCCCTGAGAGCCCGGATCAGGTGTTCGACGAGATAGGTTTTGTCGGTCCGTTCCAAAAGAATTCCTGCCATAGTGCGTACCCGGGGATCTTCATCGGCAATCGCTTCACAGAGGCCCTGAATACCTTCCCGTTCAAATGTATGCCTGGAGGGTGTCTTTTTCTCTGATATGTCATCTTTCATGGATAACGCTCTCCCGTGCGTTCCTACTGTTTGATACGTCCCTGTCACGGAGTCCCCGCGGGACCATCCGGATAACGACAGGTGATCTTAAAATATGATTGAACCTCCACTACGAAGGGAAAAAGGGATAGTCCGGATATTACTGGGCAGAGGTGGCCTTTCGCCACCAGACGATATCTCCATCCTCGACCTTCAGCACCTTCAGGAACATGGTTCCAATATCGTCAGGAACTGCGGAGATGTCTGCTCCGGAGGGAACGATGAGGACGGCACCAGTAACCGGGACGCCCTGTGCTTCAAGTGCCTCGGTTTTCGACGTTGTCTGTGAGATCATCGCTTCGGTAATTTTCTTATCAATGATCACATCCACAAGAATCCGGGCGTTTTCACCCAGGCGGCGCTTCCGGACCTGATAGTCGAATGTAATGTCGTCCCATGCAGGATCCCGCTCAATTTTCCACCCTTCTGAAGCAGGATATTTTTTCTTCAGATCACGTTCGATATACGTGTGCATGGAATCGTTAACAAAACCCATTATTCATTCACCTTAAAGTTACATGCAATTTTTTTGAATTTAAGTTTTGTCTTGTAATCCCGTGAGTGCAGACATGCCGGAGGGGGGATCGCATTAG
Organism: Methanoculleus sp. SDB; assembly: GCA_001412355.1. NCBI lineage: Archaea > Methanobacteriati > Methanobacteriota > Methanomicrobia > Methanomicrobiales > Methanomicrobiaceae > Methanoculleus > Methanoculleus sp. SDB. Next base: position 28,879 of record LKUD01000067.1, on the reverse strand, counting down.
CGCGAGACGCATTCATGTGATATCAAAAAAAGTTTTCCCCACTACCGCAGCTAGTCATCCGTGTCGGGGAGACGGGGGTGAATGAATTTTTTCACCCAGACGATCTCTTCTCCTTCAATCTTCAGCACATCGAGGAAAAGTACATCGGTGTCACCGGGGACCTTCGAGATATCAGTCCCGGTTGGTACGACAACAGTTTTTTTTTCACACGGCAGCAGCAGTTTTTCCATCTTATCAGCGTAAGCATTGAGATGATCGATATGCGCATCTGTCACTGCCGGCGCAATCGCCACTTCGACGAGAATTCTGTGTGTTCTTCCGAACCGCTTTTTCTGGATGAAGTAGTCGGGTACACGATTATTATTGGCTGGACGGCGCTTTATCTCCCATCCGTCGCGCAGAGGATATACACGCCTGAGGGCGCGTTCGATATAGGAAAATATCGCGTCTTCGGCAAAGCCCATGGTTCTTCCCTCTTATTCTATTGACGGGATAGATGTTAGGATTACCGTTCCGGATCAGAGAGATGCCGTTGCTGCCATGTCTTCCCGTGGCGACGGATACCTGCTCCGATACATACCAGACCGAAAACTGCAAAGAGGATCAGAACCGGTGTCGGCAGTAATGGAATGTCTTCGATAAACATCGGTACGATACAGGCCAGCAGAAGAAACAGTCCGAGACCGATGATCGGCACGCCGCTCGCAACCGGAAACAGGCAGCAGGTTTTTCGCATGGCTGTATACTTTCGTCACCGGTAAAATATAAAATCCTGCTCTGATGAAAAGAATACGCCCAGGTCGGAATTCGAATCCGAGTCGTCGGCGTGACAGGCCGACATGATAGGCCTCTACACTACCTGGGCACCATCCACACTGAAGATCCCGCCTCCCGGATTCGAACCGGGGACATCGCGGTAGCCGCGCAGTTACCGTTCACCGGCATACCATACTACAGCCGCGCACTCTACCAGTCTGAGTTAAGGCGGGTAGTGCTCTACAATATTTGAGAGAAACAGTATTAAAGATTCCGTTTCTCAATCAATACCGTGCAAAAAGCAGAGATTTATATAAATAAGCATTCAATAGAAGAGTATGTCTCGCAACACTTTTGAGGCAGGGACCGCCGCAGTCCATGCGGCAGATCGTTTTCTTGGACGATCGCAGTACTAACAGGCGATCAGTTACGGTTTTTGACACAACACTTCGGGATGGGGAACAGACGCCCGGCGTGTCATTCACATTGGATCAGAAAATTGAGATAGCTACGCAGCTCTCTGATATCGGTGTGCATGTCATCGAGGCCGGGTTTCCGGCATCGTCGGAATCCGAGTACGAGACAGTGAAAAGGATCGCAGACGCCGGGCTCGATGCGCAGATATGCGGACTTGCCCGTTCGCTGGAGTCGGACGTCGACAGGTGCCTTGCATGCAACGTCGATATGGTGCATGTGTTCATCCCCACCTCCGAGGTGCAGCGCGTACACACGATTAAAAAGAGTCACAAGGACGTTCTCCAAATAACGGAGGCTATCATTGCATACGCACGGGAGCACTGCGGCAACGTGATGTTCTCGGCTATGGATGCCACCCGTACTGATTTTAACGAGCTTGTGGAGGTGTACCGGACAGCTGTCGATGCAGGGGCAACGATCATCAATGTGCCCGATACGGTGGGGGTTTCAACACCATCGCGTATGCACGATCTCGTCTCCCGGATTAAATCCAGCGTCAATTGTCCGATTGATGTGCACTGCCACAACGATTTCGGCCTCGCGGTCGGCAACACCATCTCCGCCGTCGAGGGAGGGGCGTCGCAGGTGCAGGTCACCGTCAACGGACTCGGTGAAAGGGCAGGGAATGCCGATCTTGCAGAGACTGTCATGGTGCTCGAGTCAATTTTCGGAATTGATACGGGAATTTCGACCCGGCGGCTTGTCGAGACGTCCCGGATGGTCTCGCGGTTTTCGGGAATCTCCCTGCCGCCGATAAAGGCCGTTGTCGGGGACAATGCGTTTTCACATGAGAGCGGCATTCACTCGCACGGAATGCTTGCGAATGCGACGACTTTCGAACCGGGAATCATGACGCCCGAAATGGTCGGTCACCGGCGCCGGTTGACCCTCGGCAAGCATGTCGGACGGCATGCGGTGAAGCAGATGCTCGAAGAGGTGCATATCTCCCCGGATGACCAGCAACTCGATGACATCGTCCTGAAGGTGAAGGCAATCGCCAGTAAGGGAAAACGGGTGACAGACAATGATCTCTACGAGATCGCGGAGAGCGTGATCGGGGGGGCCGTCGGGAAAAAACCGATTGAACTCGATGACATTGCGATTCTCACCGGCAACCATGTCCTGCCCACCGCGAGCGTACGGGTCAGGGTATCAGGAAAGGAGTATGTCTACTCCAGTGTCGGCAACGGACCGGTGGATGCTGCAATGAAGTCACTTCTCGGTGTTGTCCCCATCCCCGTCCAGCTTAAGGAATTCTCTGTTTCAGCGATCTCGGGCGGAACGGATGCACTCGGGCACGTGACAATCACCGTCGAGGATTCGCACGGGCGTGTCTTTGACGCAAGTTCATCGGGCGATGACATCGTGCTTGCATCAGTGGAAGCGATGATCAACGCCCTGAATCTCGTAACCCGTGTGAACGGAGGATAGCGACAGAACACAAAAAAGAACTTCAGGTGGCGACGGGGGTATTTCCCTCGAGCGCCCCTTTAATCTGTGCCTGCAGCTGCTCGAATTTACCCTGCAGCATCTTTTCCTGTTTTTCGAGTGATTTGACGCGCAGTTCGAGCGTTTCGATTTTTTCGGCGAGCCCGCTTTCGACTTTCTCCTTCGGCTGGCGCATCATCACCGAACCCACAGTCGTAAAGACTTCGGTGTCGGCCGGTACGTCCTTGAGCTCCTCAAATGCCTTTTTGGCTTCCCGGATACCAACTTCGTACTGTGCTTTCTGTCCGACAACTGTCTGCAGCTGCTGCTGCAGCTGTTGCAGCATGGCAAGCTGATTCTGAACTTTTGGTGGAATATTATTCATATTTTACAATCTCCTGCATCTCGTATGCAATATTCATCAGACGCAGCCACGTATTCAGCGCCGCCCTCAGTGCCGACAGATCCCCGGCAGATGCCGTAAGGACGAGCGTCTCATCCCCCTCCATGTGAAGATTCACCCTTGTACGGCCCATATCACCGGTTTCCGGCAGCAACGCCTGATACATGCGCAGCGCATCCGCACCTGAGACCCTGAATATCGCAACGTGTTTCATTCCCGTAAAGCAAGGACATACCGCCTTCTCTGAGCTCCATCAAAGCAGAGGGTGGATGCACCCTCGTCTGACGGGAGGACATCTACGTATCGTTTCAAAGATTCATAAACAGTTTGGTTTCCGGTCCTCAGCCCTTTTAAAAGCACGCCGTCCCTCTTTCCGGTCGTGTATGATGCAAACGGAATTTCCGCTTCCGGTGTGCCGTGTATGAACAGTTCGAGAAGAAAAATTCTTCCCCGGCACGACACCAGAATTACTGCGTCTTCAGCCCTGATTGCATCATACAACCCGCTTTTTCCCCGGGGAATATATTTCCCGCCGAGCGAGAACGCCAGATCTTTTGCAAGTGTCCGGATTTCGGGAAGGGGCTTTCGTGAGGTCGTGACCAGAATCATCGCGCTTTCAGGTCTTTAATGCCGGCCCCTCTCTCCTTAAAAAGGATGCGGTGTCCACAGTAGGGGCACCTGACATTGATGTCGATCTCCACCTTCTGCTTGCACCGTGCACATTTATAGCCGGACACCTGAAATCACTCCTTGATCAGTGAACGTTCGATAGCCCGAAGGGCAACCTTGAGGACCGGTGTCTGCGGCACGTAGACCCCACCGGCAAATTTGTATGAGCATTTACGGCACTCCCAGATGCCTGTTCCCTTCCGGGACACAGCAAGCGACTCGCATCGGGGACAAATGTGACGCGCACGGGAAACTTTTTCGACTTCGTTCACGCGTTTCCGGATAAACCGTCCGTAACGCGGACCAAACCTGCCTGAACTTCCTGTGACTCGTCCTTTTGCTTTGTGTTTTCCTTTTTTCGCCATTCTGAATTACCCCGGATATGTCTGTATAGATTAGATCTCTCCCTTATTAATTCTAATCCAATATTTTCACATCGCCATCGCCTTTTGTAAGGCGATTTATCATATTGTAAAATTCTTCCTGTATTCCCGCAGGGATTCTCACAACGCAGATCCACGAACCGTCATTCATCCACTGGTCTTTTTCTATGGTCGTGGCAGCCTGGATTTCTCCGAATGCACGGGATGCATAATCCGCAGGAATTTTAACGGCAATCCTCATCTCCGCGAATTTTATCGGAAGAATGGGACGGAGCGCTTTCACGGTGTCCTTCACAAGTTCGTCGATATGCCGGAAGGGATCAATATTGACTTTCGCCTCCTCCATCGCCCTCTCAATCCGATTCGGCGGGTGAGGCAGGTTCGTCTGCGGATTGATCGCGTTTCTGGCAATGAAGGTGATAACCTGCAGGCGTTTATCGCTGGTCATCTGCTTCCGCTGCTCTGCCGTCAGGTGGATTTCTCCTTTATGGATGATCCTCCGTGCGATTGTCTCAAAGTCAAGCGTCCCGAATACCTTTTTGAGGGACTCCTCCGACGCCTTCTCGGCACGGGAGGCGTTTTCAAAGACAAAGAGAGCAGCCACCACATCCTCGATACCGACAGATTCATCGGTTCGCGCCCGGGCTGCCATATCCGGGTCGACGAGGAGTTCAAACCGCTCCCCGTGCGACTCCAGGCGGGCCACAACAGCGCGGTCAAGAGGTATCATGAACCGCCACACCTACTCTTCAATCTTGTCAACGTACGTTTTTACTTCTTCCGCGCTCATTTTACGGAAGAGCCTGTCCGCCGTGTCAACGATGCCGATTTCAACGGTGTTCACGTCGAATTTTCCCTCGGTTGCCGCATGCAGCGCCTTGAGACCCATCATGATGCCTTCCTTCGACGTCATGTCAGGATTGTAATCCTCTTCAAAGACTTTCATGACCGCAGGCCTTCCCGTTCCGATACCCGTCGCCTTGTATTCGAGCAGGGTGCCGCTCGGATCGGTCTCAAACAACCGTGCCCGCCCATCACTGATCCCCGCGATCAGGAGAGCCGTGCCGTACGGGCGTGCACCCCCGAACTGGGTATATGTCTGCATGTGATCACAGAGTTTCTTTGAGAGAGTTTCCACGTCGATGAGTTCATCATAGGTCACACGGTTGATCTGGCTCTCTACCCGCGCCCTGTCGACGAGCGAGCGTGCGTCACCGACCAGACCCGAGGAGGCAACTCCCATATGATCATCGATCTTGAATATTTTTTCAATCGACGAGGGTTCAAGCAATCGCGAACTGACCCGTTTATCAACGATCAACACCACACCGTCGCTGCATTTGATACCAACCGCAGTCGTACCCCTTTTTACCGCTTCGCGTGCATATTCGACCTGATAGAGTCGTCCATCCGGGCTGAACACCGTGATCGCCCGGTCATATCCCATCTGAGCCTGTGGTTGCATCAAAATTCCTCCCTGTCTCTTTGGGTAAAATAGAGTGTCTCTTGTTTTTTTATACCTTTTTCAATTAAATCAATCTTGTGACCGGGGTATGCGAGCACCTGATAGAGTTTTCCGAGAACCTCCTCAGAACCGGCTTCCCCGGGCGCGGGAGAAACCCGCATTCGCCTCCGGAGTGCATGCAGGGTGCCCGAAACCGCTACCGTGTGTAATGCAAGGCGGGACCCTTTCACTTCCGTAACGGTGGCAAGAGCGGCCATTACATCCGGTTCATCACCACGGCGGCATCGGATTACTGCATAACCATTATCACTGGATATCACCGAAATCTGCATCCGTGCTGCAGCGGCATCGCCGAAGAGAGCCGTTGCCGCTTCAAAGACTCCGTGATACAGGCGCCGGGGTTCGATCAGCGCATAAAACGGAACATACCGTGAAAGGATATACCTGCGCTTGTCCCGCATGGTTGGCGGACGTGGCTTCACGGGACCACCTCGACAGATCTGCGCGGATTGAGAAGCCGTCCCGGAGCGCCCAGTGCTTCTTCCGCTTCCTCCGGTTCCATACCAAACAGTGAACAGAGCCGGGGGACCACACGTGCCGACCGGAGATCAAGGATCGAGTGTGCATCGCTCGATACGGTCACCGGAAATCCGTACCTGCGGTGGAGCCTGAGCACATCCGAATAGCACCGGAGCGCATTCTGCCGGATCGGACCGCGCCCGTGAACAATCGGAAAGAGGCTGATGTTAACCGCTGTTTCAGATTCTGCGGCATTTTTTGCGCAAATATGGTCAAATGCTTTGCTATGAACGGTATGTACTCCGCGAAGGATATGAATACCCCGGTAGGACAGGAGTGCGCGATTCAGTTTCACATCACCCGCGCAGGCCATGATCAGATGTGCCTGCCCGGTATCGCGGCGTATCCGCCCGAGCACATCCTGAAAGGTTCTGCCTGCAACGACGGCGCCACAGATAACCGGGATACGTGTCGCAACAGCAGGATCCACCTGCCCGGTACAGACGATGCAGTCATAGCCGAGCCCGGCGGCCTCTTCCGCAAGGCGCCGTAGAGACGAGTCTCCTTCAGGATAAGGATGCACACAGGCATCAGCGCAGTTCATCGGTACGGTTTATAAAAAACAGGATATTTATTTTCCGCGGTTCGCATTGGACCGGATGCTCGGGCGGGTGTGTTCCGTACCCGTACCGCGTTTCCTCATGCCACGACCACGCATTCCGGCGGCTGTGCGCCCTCTCTCCGCACGACCCCTGTGAACGGGATCGGCAAGCCACGACAGGTGAGTGTCGTTCCTGATTGCGGGGTGGTGTGCATCGACAAGGATGACCTCATACCATTTCTGGCGTCCATCCTGGCCTACCCAGTACGAATTAAGCACTTCCATATTGACGAACTTGCGGGATGCACGCTCTTCGGCGATGCGCTGAATGCTCTTCCCTCCCGAACGGCGTCGCATTCCCATCCGGTTTGTACGGCGTCCGCGAATATACCGCGATACACGACGGCCACCCCGACGGACACTCACGCGGGCAACGATGATGCCCTGTTTCGCCCGGTATCCGAGTGAACGCGCCCTGTCAATGCGGGTCGGCCGGTCGATGCGCACAACGCTCCCTTCCTGGCGCCACGTCTGCATACGATGCCAGAGGAGGGTTTTCACCTCGGAAGATTCCGGTTTTTTCCATGCCTCACGTACGTAGGCATACATTGATTTTACCATTGTAGTATCACCTGCAAGGTTCAGTCCTGCTGCAAACAGAACCACATTCCTTTGTCACGGGACGGATCCCGCGGTTCTGTATATGTTTCCCGGAATACTATTAAAAACTCTCCTCCCGGCCGGGCACCGACCGTCACACCGGGTCTCCTTTCCGTTTCTCAATGACACGGATGCCTTCTATCCGGGTGACGGGATACTGCCCCTGCGCGTCCTTTTCGGCGGACTTCACCATATCCCAGATCGTGAGAAGCCCGATACCGACACCGGTCAGCGCCTCCATCTCAACCCCGGTCTTTCCATACGTCCGGACCGCCACACGCACTTCGATATACCTGTCTTCTTCACGGAAATCGACAGACACACCACCGACGGGAAGAGGGTGGCACATGGGGATGAGATGCGAGGTCTCTTTCACTCCCTGGATTGCCGCGACACGCGCGGTTGCAAGCACATTGCCCTTCACTGCCGAACCCTCGCGGATCGCAGCGAGGGTCTCCGGGCGGAGATATATACGTCCTTCTGCGGTTGCTTCACGTGAAACGTCCGCCTTTTCGGTCACATCCACCATACGGACGCGATCATCTTCGATATGCGTGAATTCAGCCATGTTTCATCTTCCTCTCCATAATTCGTCGGGGATCCTATCAAGGAGATCGGTTGCACAGAGACCGTCACCCTTCGTCGATGCGACCGCCATCCCTGCACGGCCGTTAACATATGCAGCCACAGCTGCGGCTTCGAAGGCGGGAAGGCGACAGAAGAGGGCTCCCGCAATACCTGCGAGAACGTCACCCGTCCCCCCCTTCGTCATCGCCGGAGAGCCGGTTCTGTTGAACCGGACCCGTGTTCCGTCGGAGATCACATCCACCGGACCTTTTACGAGCAGGGTCATCCCCTGCGCGTGATCGCGCACGAGACGCGCGCGGGCGATCCGATCCTCAGGCAGTGTGACACCGAACATGCGTGCGAATTCTCCGGCATGAGGCGTGCAGATAGTCTCGGCCGAACGCAGGGGCGGATTCGAAAGGGCATCGGCGTCAAGCACGCACCTCGGGCACGCCGCCGTGACAGCCTCCACTACGGCACGGCTTTCCCGCCCGAGACCGGGGCCGCAGACCACGACATCGGCGCTCTCTGCAAGGCGGACGAGTCGCTCCGTGTGCTCGTCGCCGATCCGGGAGCCTGCAAGAGGCTCCGTAATGATATCAGGGTACGGGAGGGGCGCGGGGGTTGCCACCCTAACGATGTCGGCACCTGCACGAAGGGAAGCAATCGCGGCGAGGTAAGGGGCACCCTGATATGGACCGCCGCCGATTACGAGCACCTCACCGCCCTCCCCTTTATGGGCACCGGCCGGTTTGGAGGGAAGCTGGAGAAGGTCACCGGGGCCGGTGTAGAGTTCGGCGGCAGGCGGGATTCCGATATCGACGACGGCCGATCCCTCCACTTTCGGACGGTGGAAAGCGCAGACGAGATCCGCGCGCATCGTCGGTGTGGGCACGTCGGCTGCAACGACTGCTGCAGGACTCTGATTTGCAAGCGCAATGCACAGGAGGAAGGGATCACGGGGCGTATCCTTCGCTCCGGTTCCGAGGAGGGCGTCGATAATGACATCCGCCTTATCAAACAACGGGGCGTAACGCCCGACATCTTCGGTACATGTGAAGGGAAGCAGATCAACGGCACAGGCACGGAGCGCATGCAGATTGGCTGCCGCTTCCGAACCCTTCATTCCGGCAGCGGGATGGAGCACGGATACCCGGGCTCGGTGCTGCAGGTACCGCGCGGCGACGAGCCCGTCGCCTCCGTTGTTGCCTTTTCCGCACAGGACGAGTACATTCTCCGGATTGTACTGCAGCGTTTTTTCAGCAAGCGATTTGCCGGCGCTTTCCATCAGCTGCAGGGGTGACACGCCATACGAACCGGCATTTCGATCCACTGCTGCCATGCGCTCCGCACTGACGAGGCCCCTCTCGTAAAATTCGGACAGATCTTCCCGTTCCATTGCGAAACACCGTTGTATGGTACACTAAACCCTCACTCCATATGAATGATTGCCGGATTTTTTTCCGACATCCCGCAGGAATACCGGCGGGAGCAGGCTTTATCCGGTTCCGCCCCCTATGTACGGGAACAATGGGGTTTGCCGCCGATACCAGTGATGTCGCCGGAGCGATTCTCAAAGCCGACACCGTGACAGTAGTGTCCCATATCGATGCCGACGGTATTACGAGCGAGGCGATCCTTGCACAGGCGATTTCGCAGGAAGGAATCAACGTCAGGTCGGTGTTTGTCAGGCAGCTCGAACCGCTTACCATGCGACATGTCCCGAAAGACGATAGTCTCAAGGTTTTTGTCGATCTCGGGGCCGGACAGCAGAACCTGCTGGAGGAGCACGGGCTGACCGAACGCGATGCGGTCATCATCGATCACCACGTGGCGCAGCCTGCCGAAACTCCGTATCTGCAGGTCAACGGCCTTCCGTACGGCCATACGAAACTGAGCGCGGCGGGCATCGCCTACTTCGTCGCGACGCATCTGGATGACATCAACACCCGGCTCGCGCCGTTGGCGGTCATTGGGAATGTCGGCGACATGATGGCTCGCGAACACTGCGGGCTGATCGGCCCGGCGCGGGAGATCGTGAGCGACGGGGTCAGGGAAGGGCTTATCGTCTGCAGGGAGCGCGATCTGAACTGTTACGGCCTCTCGACCCGGCCGGTTCATGTATCACTGGGATACTGCGACGACCCCTTTATCCCCCGGATCAGTAACAATACACAGGGAGCCCTTGAATTTCTTGAAAAACTGGAGATCCCGCTCCGTACCGCCAGGGGCCGGTGGCGTGTCTGGGAAGAGTATTCGCCCGAAGAAAAGCGGACGGTTATCAGCGCGCTTGTCCAGCAGCTCATCGCACACCGGCAGCCCGTCGACCGCCTTTTCTCCGAGACATACTATTTCCCGGACGAGCCTCTTCAAACGCCGCTCAGAAACGCATCGGAATATGCCACCCTGCTCAACGCCTGCGGGCGGTGGGCAAAACCCGCAATCGGAGCTGCCGTATGCCGGGGGGACAGGGGTACGGTGTATCGCGAAGCCGAACATATGCTCCGGCACCACCGGAGTATCATACGCGAACTTGTTCAGTATATTCATGACCGGGGAGTGACAGAGCTCTCGCATCTCCAGTATATTCACGTGGGGGACAGGTTTCCTGACACCATTGTCGGCATCGGAGCAGGCATCTCCCTCTCTAAACTCAGCTGGCACAAGCCGATGATGGTCCTCTGCTATCTGCCTGATGACCCCGAACTCGTCAAGGTCTCGATGCGCACAAACGAACGTATGGTCTCAAAGGGCATCGATCTCCAGAAGGCGCTCCAGATCGCCTCTGAAGAGGTCGGAGGTGCCGGGGGCGGGCACAACATCGCTGCGGGAGCGTTTATCCCGAAAACCGCGGAAAAGGAGTTTGCACATCGTGTCAACAGAATCCTTCGAGAACAATCCGCTTAAACGCGTGAGAACAATTGCTGATTTCCAGTACGGACAGGGAGTCGGAGAGAGGATGTTTCCCGGGAATACGGAATTCCGGTTCTCGAATACCGGGCGGGTACGGTACATCCTGCTTGAAGGCGAACGCCTTGCTACGCTCAGGGCCGGAGACGGCCGGCTGACACTGGGTATTGCCGGTGCACGCCGCCTGAAGGAGGCCGTTTTACCACCACGGTACCGTGTGGTGCCGGCGGATGAGGTCGCCGGTTTTATTTCATCCGGAAAAAATGCGATGGCAAAACATGTCGTATCGGCAGATGAAGAAATTCGTGCGGGCGAGGAGGTACTTGTCGTCACCGGCACTGACGAACTCATCGCTACCGGGACGGCTGTGCTGTCGGGCAGTGAAATGCTGGCATTTAATTATGGAGTAGCAGTACAGGTACGAAAAGGGAGGGATTAGATGATTCCTGGAATGAACCCCAAAAAGATGAAGCAGATGATGAAACAGCTCGGCATGAAAATGGACACCATCGAAGACGTCGAGCGGGTCGTCGTCTATACACCCCGCGGCAATTACGTCTTCGAACCGGCCGAGGTGGTTGCAACAACGATGCAGGGAGTCACGACCTACCAGCTCAACGGAGAACCGCGCTTCGAACCCGCCGAACTGGAGATTCCCGAGGAGGATGTCGTGCTCGTAATGGAGCAGTCCGGGGTTTCCCGTGACGCAGCTTATACGGCACTGAAAGACGCACAGGGCGATATCGCAGATGCTATCCTGAAACTGACCGGCGCATGATCGAACCGAACGACCGCATCATACTTCTGCACGAGGACAGGGAATATTTTGTGCGTGCGGGAGCCGGAAAGCTTTCAACCGATCTCGGGATGATCGATCTTCCGGCACTTGTGGGACTGGGTCCGGGTGACGTGATCACGTCCCATCTCGGAACGCCGTTTCACATCAGGATGCCCCGGCCGACCGACTTTTTTTCGCACGCACAGCGGAGCGGAGCTCCGATGCTCCCCAAAGATATCGGGATGGTCATTGCCCTCACCGGCATGAACCGCCGCGACAGTGTACTCGACGCGGGAACAGGGAGCGGAATTGCATCAATCTTCTTCGGGGGCGTCGCACGCAGCGTGACCACGTATGAAATTCGCGAGGATTTCGCCCGTAAAGCAGAAATCAACATCCGGGAAGCAAAATGGGACAATGTCACGGTTATTGCAGGGGATATACTCGAAGCCGCCGGCGCATTCGATGTCGTGCATCTGGATCTCCATATCGACGTCGATCACATCATAAAAGCTCATGAACTGCTCACCTCCGGCGGATATCTTGCCACATATACCCCGTTTCTCGAGCAGACCTTCACCGTCATGGACACCGCTCAGGGGCTCTTTTCCGAAGTTCATACCCACGAACTGATAGAACGGGAACTCAGCCGGACAAAACGGGGAACACGCCCCTCAACACGCGTCTGCCATAGCGGGTATATCACCATTGCCCGCAAATAACGGAACTACCGGCACACCGGAATCGCATATTCCTCACCACTCTGTCAGTCAGGTGAGGAATAACTTTAAATACCTCAACACAGGAATGCTAATTAGGTATTCAGATGTCCATCACACACAGGCAGTACCGGTGTACCTTTGTGGACAATTCTGTCGTTTTTGCCTTCTTCTTTAGATAGGGAACCGGTTTAGCCGTGTTCCCGTGGAATGGATACAAATTCTGAATACCGTGAGGTGTTTTCCATGTTCGGAATTACTGACGCACAAATCGTGATTGGCTATCTGCTCGCGCTGGGATTCGCGCTCGGATGCGTAGTGTACGGGTACATGAACTGGCATAACGGAGTCGAGGACCATGGCAATTGATACGCTTACGCTCGTGGTAGTTACTGCGATATACCTCGCTCTGGTCATTATTCTCGGATACTACGGGTACAGGAAAACCCGCGAGCATGAGGATTACCTCGTTGCCGGCAGAAAGATACATCCAGCGGTGCTTGCCCTCTCCTATGGTGCGACATTCATCAGCACCTCAGCGATTATCGGCTTCGGAGGATTCGCTGCATACCTGGGGATGGGCCTCATCTGGCTCACCGTGCTCAATGTGGGAATAGGGATTCTCCTCGCATTTGTCGTATTCGGTAAAAAAACACGACAAATCGGACATCGCCTGGGTGCCGTGACATTTCCCGATCTGATGGGAAAGCAGTACGGTTCGCGTTTCATGCAGTCTGCGAGCAGCGCGATTATCATCATCGGCATGCCGCTCTATACGGCAGCGATCCTTATCGGTGGCGCACGGTTCATTGAGACAACACTCAGCATCCCCTACGATACCGCGCTTATTGGATTTGCTGTCATCGTTGCAGCCTATGTCATCCTCGGCGGCCTGATTGCCGTGATGTACACCGATGCACTGCAGGGCAGCATCATGCTCGTCGGGATGACCATACTCCTCGTACTCACCTACATTCACCTCGGCGGGGTGGAGGCAGCCCATTCGGCACTCAGCGCACTATCCGCACAGGTTCCCGCATCACTCGCCAGCGGCGGACATACCGGCTGGGCATCGATGCCCGTACTGGGCTCCCCGATATGGCTGACTCTGATTACATCGATAGTACTCGGGGTGGGAATCGGCGTTCTGGCTCAGCCCCAGCTGATTGTCCGGTTTATGACCGTTTCGGATTCTCGGGCGATTCACCGTGCCGTCGCTGTCGGAGGACCTTTCATTCTCATGATGACCGGTGTTGCGTTTACCGTCGGAGCACTCACCAACGTGTACTTCATGAAGACGCAGGGGCAACTCGCGCTCGCGGCAGCCGGTGGAAATATCGATTCGATCATACCTGCCTACATCAATGCCTCGATGCCGGATCTCTTCATCATCATCTTCATGCTCGCCCTTCTCGCCGCCGCAATGTCGACCCTCAGCTCCCTGTTCCACACGATGGGTACGTCGGTGGGGTATGATTTGTGGAGTGTCGTACGGAATGAAAAGGGATCATTGAAAATTACACAGCTGGGAACGGTGGTGATGATCGTCGTGAGCGTCATCGTCGCGTACAGCCTGCCGGGGAGTATTATCGCCCGGGCCACGGTGATGTTCATGGGTCTCTGTGCGTCGGCGTTTCTCCCCGCTTACACCCACGGCCTCTACAGCACCCGTCCCTCGACGCGTGCCGCCGTGGCCAGTCTGGGCGTCGGTACGATAGCCTGGTTCCTCTGGACCGCATTCGTTCACATGGCGGAATCCAAGCCGCTCGGAATATCGGCCCTGCTGTTCGGGCAGGATGCCGTTCTTTCGATGCCGTGGCAGGTAGTTGATCCGCTCATCGTGGCACTCCCCCTCTCGGTGCTTGCGCTGGTCGCCGTCCTGATCATCGACCGGAGCGCAGAGGCGGTCCGGGCCTGACAGGACTCCCCATACCCCTTTTTGGCACAGCCGGTTCCCCGGATACCTTCAAGCTCCGGGGGATCTCCCCTCCGAATCCACGTGCATATATCTTTATTTCACTGAGACACACCCCTTTGCCATGAATACCCCGGGGGCAGAAACGGCATGCAGAGCGGCGTGCCGGGCCGAAGGGGATTAGTAGGTGTATCCCACAACGATCATAGGGCGTTTGACGTATGTACCACATCATCTCGATAAAAGACTTCGATAGAGAGGAGATTGACGCGCTCCTCACGCTGGCGGAGGATATCCATAAACAGCGTACCATCGAACGAAGCCTTGAAGGAAAAATCGTCGCTCTCCTCTTTTTCGAGCCAAGTACCCGAACCCGCATGTCATTTGCATCCGCACTCTCCCGCCTCGGCGGTGCGTCAATCTGCGTCGACAGCGTGGAGGGGAGTTCGATCATCAAAGGGGAGACGCTTGCAGACACCGTCCGTGTCGTCAGCGGCTACGTCGACGCGATTGTGCTCCGGCATCCCCGGGAGGGCGCAGCCCGTCTGGCAAGTGAATTTGCCTCCGTGCCCGTCATCAATGCAGGAGACGGTGCCGGCCAGCATCCGTCACAGACGCTTCTCGATCTCTATACGATACGCCAGTCAATGCCGATCGACACCATCGATGTCGGCCTTCTGGGTGATCTGCGGTACGGACGGACCGCCCATTCGCTTGCCTATGCACTCTCACTGTATGACGTAACTCTCCATACAATCGCACCGAACGGCCTGGAACTGCCGGAGCATCTGCTCTCCGAGCTCCTGGACCGCGGCATGGACGTCATCGCCTACGAGAGCGTGAATGAGATCATCAATTCCCTCGATGTGCTGTATGTCACCCGGATCCAGCGTGAAAGGTTCCCTGACTCAGCCTCATACCTCAACGTCGCCCAGAGTTACCGGATCACTCCCGAAACTCTCTCCGACGTGCGTGATTCGCTCATCATCCTTCATCCGCTCCCGCGGGCAGGAGAGATTGATCCCCGCGTTGACGATCTCCCCTGTGCCCGGTATTTCGAACAGGCGAAAAACGGCGTCCCTGTCAGGATGGCCATGCTTCGCGAGGTGATGCGGGAATGAGCCATACGCACCCCCCGGCGCTGCTTGTCAGCCCGATCCGGGACGGAACGGTTATCGATCATATCACGGCCGGTGAAGCGCTGAACGTCCTGCGAATTCTCGGGATCACCGGCACTACCGATGAATGCCTCTCCATCGCCACAAATGTCGCAAGTGAACTGATGGGACACAAGGATATCGTGAAAATCGAGAACCGCGAGCTGGTGAAGGAGGAGGTGAACCGGATTGCGCTGATCGCCCCCCGCGCATCCATCAACTTCATACGGAACTATACGGTCGTGCAGAAAAAGGGTGTGGAAATCCCGGCTGTGCTGAAGGGCGTCGTCCGCTGCCCGAATCCGGGCTGCATCTCCAATACCAACGAGCCGATCGAAAGCAGTTTCGAGGTTGTCGGCACGGGCCTGCACTGCCTCTATTGCGATACGGTGATCACGAAGGATATTGCGAGCCACATCATCTGATAAGGCGGCCATGGTCGTCGATTTCACCCCGGTGTATCCTCGTGCTTGAGATCCAGCGGCCGTCTTCCGCAAGCACGCAGGTTATCTGGTGAATATCGACCTTTCTCTTCTTTTTCTCGCGGCGGATGCGGTTTATCTCCATGCCTGCCGGAAGCGTCTCTTCACTGACGACAAGAGCATCGAAATCTGCTTCGAGCGCCGATCCGAACCGGTCGGTAAGCGGTTCGATTGCCCACGACGCCGTAAAAGCGGAGTTGCGGAGAAAAACTTCGAGATCATGGTATCTCTCTGAAAAAGAACGAACGGGATGCGTCTTCTTTCCTGCAAAGTCATCTGTCGTGAGACCGATGGTGACCGTACCGCCGGGTCCCGCAAGCTCGAATGAGCGGGAGAGGAGTTTTTTATGACCGTCGTGCAGGGGATCGAAAGTTCCTCCCACCATAACTTTCATTGAGGTGAGAGTTTAAACTGCTATATTATTATGAGTGCTGGTACACCGACCGGTTCGGCCTTTTTTCTCGCCGGAAACGCTACCCTTATCGGGGACGTTTCCCTCGGTGAACATGTGAGCATCTGGTTCGGTGCGGTCATCCGGGCCGATAAGGATCAGATCTCAATCGGCAGCGAATCGAACATCCAGGATAACGCTGTCGTGCATACGACAGTCGGGCGCCCCGTCAGGATCGGATCGCAGGTCTCTGTCGGCCACGGCGCCATCATTCACGGATGCACAATCAATGACCGGGTGCTTGTCGGCATGGGATCGGTGATCATGAACGACGCCGTCATCGGGGAGGGATCGATCATCGGCGCCGGTGCAGTCGTCACCGAAAAAACGGTAGTTCCACCACGATCGGTAGTCCTCGGAGTACCGGGCAAGGTTGTTCGGGAGGTGTCCGCCGAGCAGATGGTAGGCATCATTTCAAACGCCGAAGGATACGTGAAACTTGCGGAGAGGTACAGGAATTGAGTGAAGTCGCGGTTATCGGGGCGGGTGTTGCGGGAATTCAGGCAGCCCTCGATATAGCAAACCATGGTATCAAAGTTCACCTCATCGAGCGTGAACCGAGCATCGGCGGCCATATGGCTCAGCTTGACAAGACATTCCCGACGAACGACTGTTCGATGTGCATTCTCAGCCCGAAGATGGTGGATGCGGAACGGCACCCCCTTATTACGATTCATACCTGTACGGAAGTGGTAGGAGTCGAGGGTGAAGTCGGAGGTTTCACCGTGCGTCTGGTCCGGAATCCCCGGTACATCGACGAGGAGAAGTGCAACGGCTGTGGCGACTGTATCGGGATCTGCCCTGTCGAGGTCTACAACAGGTTCGATGCCGGAATCGGGGTGAGAAAGGCAATCTACAAGCCCCATGCCCAGATTGTCCCGAATGTCGTGATCCGCGACCGTGAACACTGCATCGATTGCGGACTCTGCTACGAGATCTGCGACCGCAACGCAATCCTCCATGATGATGAGGATGAAATTGAGGAGCGTGCGATTACGGTGGCGAGCATTGTTATCACGACGGGTTACGATACCTTCAATGCCTGCGGCAAACCGCAATACTCGTATCTCCGGATACCGGACGTGATTACCAGCATGGAGCTTGAGAGGATGATCAATGCGAGCGGTCCGACGGGAGGAGCCATCCGGCGCCTCTCAAACGGCGAAAAACCCACACATATCGCCTTTATACAGTGTGTCGGATCGCGGAATACGGACCGCCCGTATTGCTCCTGCGTCTGCTGCATGTACGCCATCAAAAACGCAATTCTCATCAAGGAAAAATACCCTGCGATGGACGTCACCATCTGTTACATGGATATCCGGGCATACGGCAAAGGGTATGAGGAGTACTACGCCCGTGCCGAAGAGCTTGGAATACGGTTCCTTCGCGGAATGCCGGGCGAGGTTCGCGAGACACCGGGCGGGATGGAGATGCAGGTTGAGAACACCGAGACAGGCGACGTGGAATCGCTGCACCCGGATCTCATTGTACTCTCCGTCGGACTTGAACCCGCCCAGGGTGCAGGGGAGATCGCCGCCCGCCTCGGCATTCCGGTCGATGAAAATGGGTTTATGCAGCCTGCAAACCTGAAAATGGCTCCCGTAAAAACGATCAAACCGGGCATCTACATCGCGGGGACCGCAACCGCTCCGAGAGATATTCCCGATTCCGTCACACAGGCGGAGGCGGCAGCAATGCTGGCATTTACTGACGCCATCAGGGCTTCGTGAACTCCATGGACACGGCCACGATTTCCTGGGATTACGCGACAGGTTCGATCCGTTTTATCGATCAGACCCTGCTCCCCGCAGAATTCGAGATTATTGTCTGTGACTCCGTAGAAAGGCTCGCAACTGCCATCCGGAGACTTGAAATCCGCGGGGCGCCGGCACTGGGCGCTGCGGGAGGGTACGGTGTTGCGCTCGCCGCATCGCGGGCCAAAAAGGAGGAACCTGATGCTTTTTTCCATGAAATCCGTGCTGCTGCCGAACTCCTGCGGGCAACGAGACCAACGGCAATCAATCTCGGCTGGGGGATCGATCGCGTGCTGAAAGCGGTTCTTGTGGCGGAAAAACCGGAGGATGCATGCCGAATTTCCATCAGGGAGGCGGAGGCACTTGCACGGGAGGATGCCGCACTCTGCAGGCGCATCGGTGATCACGGAGCGGCACTTCTTCCCGATTCGTGCACGGTGCTCACGCACTGCAACGCGGGCGCCCTCGCCTGTGTAGAATGGGGGACAGCCCTCGGGGTGATCCGATCGGCGGTGGCGGCGGGCAAGGAGATCCGGGTGATCGCCTGCGAAACACGGCCGCTCAACCAGGGTTCCCGCCTGACGGCGTGGGAGCTCGTCCGGGACGGCATCGATGTCCGGGTGATTCCGGACGGAAGTGCCGCGCACCTCATGCGAACGGGATGCATCGATGTGGTCGTCGTGGGGGCAGACCGCATCTGCGAGGATGTCGTCTTCAATAAAATCGGCACCTACATGCACGCAGTATGCGCCCGGCATCACGGTATCCCCTTTTATATCGCAGCACCGTATTCGACTTTTGATGCGGCATCCCGCGAATCAGACGTCGTCATCGAGGAGCGGGGAAGGGAAGAACTTGCCCGCTGTGGCGAGCGGATGCTCCTCCCTGACGAAGCGGGCGTCATAAACCCTGCATTCGATGCAACACCGAGAGAGCTGATTACCGGCATTATTACCGAAAAAGGCGTCATATACCCCTCCAGATCTCAGGATTCCAAAATGCAGTGAAGAGGAACTATTTAACAGATCCCACACTATTTTTTAGCGGTCATGCTTATCGATTCGCCACTCTGGGAACGTGTACTGATCATTATCGGTGAGCTGACGCTTCTCACCGCCCTCACCCTGATTTTATTCGCACTCATTCTGGTGGCAATCGCATTTTACTCTATCAGAAACGGCCGGTTCTATTTTCCCCGGCTCCTGAAATCCGGCCTCGTCCTTATGGAGGGGCTTGTCAAGGCAATCTGCAAGCTGATCGGGCTCGAAGACAAGGAACTTACGACCTTCTTTATCCGCCTTCACAATGCGATGAATATGAAGGCCTTCGCTACCATCCCGGTAGAAAACCGGGCGGTTTTTCTCCCGCAGTGCCTCAGGAACGCCCACTGCCCGGCCCATCTCACCCCGGAAGGGATCGTATGCCGACGCTGCAACCGGTGCGGAATCGGCGAAGCTGCCGATGAACTTGAGTCGATGGGGTACCGCGTCTTCGTTGTGCCCGGTTCGACATTCATCAAGCGCCTCGTAAAAAAATACCATCCCACAGCCATCATCGGTGTCGGATGCCTGATGGAAGTGAAAGAAGGGCTGGAGATGTCCGATCAGATGGGGCTGATCGCAATGGGCGTGGTCACCCTGAAGGATGGTTGCGTGGAAACAATCGTAAACTGGGCGGATGTTATTGATGTTGCGGGAATCGGAATTGATAAGGGATCAGGATCCGAGCACCTTAACGTTCCGGCCCGTTAGAGTGCCGCTTTTCACCTTTCCATAAACAAAAATCGTTTCGTCGCTGTGCACCGCACCGATCATCACGCCAGGCCGTAATATTACATTTCCGCCGGCCCTGAGCGTCCTGATGCGGGCATCGTCGCAGACGGTGACGTCCTCGAGCACCTCAAGGGCCCCCTTGATTTTCACTCCCTTTCCAATCACCGCGCTGCTGCATAATACGGTGTCACCGACCGTGGAATACGGCCCGAGCTCAAGACTCCCGCTTACCTCGAGACGCCCCCAGATATGGGTTTCAGGGGCCACTATGAAATTGCCTTCGATTTTAACGTTTCCGTCAAAAAAAGACCCCTTTGGCGCAATATAGGTATCCCCACGCTGGTACACCTTCATGGTTTCATTTCTCCATTCCAAACCACATTAAGGTTTCAATATACAACAGCGGCGGCGATGAAGACGACGAGCGCGGCAAACATTCCAACCTTGATCAGTGTCGACGCCCGCGATTCACGGACGCAGTCCGGCCGCGTGCACCGGACTGCCGCAAACACACCGGCAATGATAACCGCGTCAACGGCTGTAATTGCAGCGAGATACGGAATCCCCCACCAGCGCACAACCGGCAAATAACTGAGCACGACTCCGGTCGCTGCGGCAAAACATGCATACCTGACGGTTTTCCGGACACCGATAATCATCGGCAGCGTCGTTGCCCCTCCCTCCCTGTCGCCCGCAACATCCTCGGCATCCTTGATGAGCTCCCGGGCAAGCATCGCACAGAAGGTGATCAAAACGACAGGCAGTGTCTGGATCATGCCCCCGACACCCGTAAGGGCACCACCGAAGAGGAAGACGCTGGCGGCAAGGTAGGAGACGGCAATGTTGCCGACGAGCGGCATACCCTTCAACCGGGATGCATAGAGCAGGAGAATGAGTGAGTTCCCGGCTGCGATGAGAAGGCAGAGCGGTGTCGTAGAGAGGGCGATGACGCCGGCGACCACATTTCCTGCCAGAAAAAGGAGAATGCTGAAGTAAAGCGCCGCATGAGGAGAGATTTTCCCTGCGGGGAGAGGGCGATCGGGGCGGTTTACCCGGTCGATGTCACGGTCGAAGTAGTCGTTGATGGTGTTGCCTGCCGCCGTGATACAGGCCACAACCACCACAACGAGCGGCAACAGCGGCTGGCCGGACAGTGTTCCCTGTGCAATAAGAAAACCAATTACTCCTGCGATGCCGGCCACCGATGCGTTAAGCGGCCGGATGATTGAAAAGTACGCGGAGAGACCCATACTCAGAATATCCTTCGCGGTGATCCCCTATGAGATACGCGGTTTGCCTTTACCGGCAGAAACGGGCTTGGGGGGATTTGAACCCCCGGTCTTTAGCTTAGGAGGCTACCGCCTTATCCAGGCTAGGCCACAAGCCCAAGAATTGCCTGATTATGTTTCTTGGGATAAGCATTAAGATTTCCGAACATCCACCTGAACGATGCGATGGACGTTGCTGAAATACAGGAGGGAACGACACGCTTTTTTGTGCCCGTGCAGGACTCCACCCATTCATTTCCGGCGGGAAGCGCCCCCGTTTTCTTCAACAGGCGTATGGAGCTCAACCGGGACGCGACCGTCCTGCTTGTCGCACGCCTCAGCCCGTGCCACTACCTCGATGTCATGGGAGCCTCGGGTGCACGGGGAATCCGGATTGCTCACGAATGCGGCATCCCCGTGACCATCAACGACCGCGATCCCCGTGCCGCCCTGCTGATCGCGAAAAATGCCGGGCCGTATGCGGATAACGTCGAGGTGACGTGCGAGGACGCGAACGTGCTCATGCACACACGCCGGTTCGATGCAGTGGACATCGATCCCTTCGGCACGCCCGCCTATTTTCTGAACGCGGCGGCCGGCAGCGCGAAACGTTTCCTCTTCGTTACGGCGACAGACACAGCTCCGCTCTGCGGCGCCCATCTCAAAGCGGGGATGCGCCGGTATTTTGCGCGGCCGATGAATACAGAGTACCATAGCGAGGTGGCGCTCCGTATCCTGCTCGGGTTCGCGGCACGCGAGATTATCAAATATGACCGCGGAATGGAGCCGCTCTTTTGTTTTTCCCGGGAACATTTCGTACGGCTCCACCTGCAGCTCTCGTATGGCGCCGGCAGGGCCGACAGCACGCTCTCCCGCATCGGGTACGTTCACCAGTGCCCATGCTGCCCCTGCCGGGACGAACAGCAGGGCCTGATCGCGGAATCCCGCACCTGTCCTGCCTGCGGGGCTTTGCTTTCCCCCATCGGCCCCCTCTGGCTCGGAGCTGTGTGTGATCACGCGCTGGTGGGGGCGCTTGCGGAGGACATGGAGGCATGGACGTTCGGGACACAGGCACCTCTCCGGAAGCTGCTCGCCCTCTGCCGCGACGAGCTCGACACGGCCAGCTTCTATGATTATCATGCGCTCGGAAAACGGTGGAAATGCTCTCCTCCGGGCATTGAGACGGTGCTTTCACACCTGCAGGAACAGGGATTTGCCGCGTCCCGCACCCACCATGCAGGGACCGGCATAAAGACAAACGCACCGCCGGATACCATCCGCGATGCGCTCCTCATGCGCGGGTGACAATCGAAAGGATATCCCCGTCAGCAAGCTTGTGGGGCAGCCCGACACGCTGGGCGTCGTGCTTCACGGAATCCCCCCATAATTTTGCGTATCTGAACTTTTCCACAAAATCACGGTGAAGCTTGTTGCACACATCCTCGACCGTCGCCGGTGCACGGATGATGAGCGGCTCTTCGAGGTCCGCCTTGCCGCCTGCGGGTTTTAAGAAGATGCGGATAAAACCGAGCTCGTCGTAGATCGCATCCTTCAGCTCCTCGATATGATACCCGCTCGCGGCCGAGACCATGATCGGCGGCTCGCCGAACCTCCGGGCGATATCCTTCTCAATTGCCGCCCGTGTCTCCTCGTCGACGAGATCCACCTTGTTCACCGCAAGAAATGCAGGGATATACACACGATTGCCCATCATGGCATCGATGAAATCGTCCTGTGTAACTTCGCCGCGGGTCAGCACGTCGGCATTCATAATCTTATTCTCTGCGAGGATCGATCGTATTTCATCCAGGTCAAGGCCCGCCTTCCCGACAGTATTAAACCGGATACCCCCGTGACCGGATTTCTTGATGGTGATATCGGGTTTATGCCGGTTAATGCGTATTCCTGCATCATTGAGCTCTTTTAAGAGCACATTGACGTGCTTTTCATTGAAGACATCCGCGAGTACGAGGATCAGGTCTGCGCTCCGCACAACAGCGATCACCTCTTTTCCGCGGCCCTTGCCGATTGCGGCCCCTGCAATCAGCCCCGGGATATCGAGGATCTGGATGTTCGCCCCCTTGTATTCCATCGCACCCGGGACGACGGTGAGCGTGGTGAATGCATAGGATGCGGTCTCGCTCTGTGTCGTGCCGGTCAGTTTATTCAGCAGCGTACTCTTTCCCACCGACGGGAAACCGACAAGGACGACCGTCCCGTCCCCCGACTTCTTAACCGCGAATCCTTCAGCGCCCCCTGCGGACGCCATTGCCCGGGTAACGGCCTCGTCCTTTATCTTTGCCAGTTTCGCCTTCAGCCTCCCGATGTGCTGGGACGTCGCCTTATTGTATTTGGTATTCCGGATCTCGTCCTCGATCTCTTTGATCTGTTCTTCTATGGAGGCCATTTGTGTTGGGGTATATTAGCGCGGAATATACTTGAGGTTGACTGTGCAGGCGAAGAACGATGACCGTGAGGAGGAGGAAACGGTCGGGCCCGGGGCGGGGTGCGGACGTGGCGGCAGATGGCGTGGACGTGGCGATGAGGGGGGTGGTGACCGGAATCTACGGCAGGGACAGGGACAGGAATAGAGAGAATCAGGGTACCGGGCCGAAATCATGGGATGGGAAATAGTTTACTCCTCCTGCCACCACGATGAAGAGGCATCCCGGCACAGGCCCGGATCCGGAGTAACAATGAAGATTTCTGCGGGTGGGAAAAGCGGAAATCATCAGGTTTAAGTACGATTGTTGCGAATAGAATAAGGCAATACTTCTT
This sequence comes from Methanoculleus sp. SDB, assembly GCA_001412355.1. Classification (NCBI taxonomy): domain Archaea; kingdom Methanobacteriati; phylum Methanobacteriota; class Methanomicrobia; order Methanomicrobiales; family Methanomicrobiaceae; genus Methanoculleus; species Methanoculleus sp. SDB. The sequence continues at coordinate 4,964 of LKUD01000067.1, read as the reverse complement.
GCTGATATAGTGTAGTCCGGCCAATCATGTAGGACTCTCACTCCTACGACTGGGGTTCGAATCCCCATATCAGCACTTTATTATTCATGATGTTGATCGCTTGAAAGCATATATTTCAATGAGTACAGCTACGTGATAATTGCTCAATAATTTCAAGCATATTTCAGCTTTGAAAGTATCAGATTCTTGTTAAGAATAGCCGCCGGCCAACGTTTGAAAAGAACTGATTTGTTTAATATCACCTATCCCACTGTACAGAGTATGGACATTCCCCCATTCGCTCTCGAACGCTACTTTGGCAGATACGAATTTTCCGCTCCCTACATGCTCTCCGCGGCCGACTGCGAAAGCTGGACGCCGGGAGAAATTTTTGCGCTCGAACCGGGTTCGCTCGACGCGTTCTGTGCGATGCGTCTGATGTACACCGAGTCGCAGGGAGACCCGTGCCTGCGGAACGAGATATCGGCGCTTTCCGGTGACATCGGCCCGGAAAACTGCGTCGTCTTCGCGGGTGCCGAGGAGGGGATATTCATCACTATGCACGCCCTCCTTTCCCCCGGCGACCACGTTATTGTGCTCTTCCCCGCCTACCAGTCGCTCCACGAAGTGGCCCGCTATCTCGGGGCAGATGTCTCGTACTGGCGGATGCACGAAACGGACGGGTGGCGCCCCTCGATGGACGAACTCCGGGGGCTCATCCGTCCGGAAACGCGATGCATCATCGTAAACACCCCCCATAATCCGACCGGATTTCACTTCTCCGCCGCAGAGATGGCCGAACTCATCGGGATCGCAGAAGACCATGGCATCCGGCTCTTCTGCGACGAGGTCTACCGTTTCGGCGAGTACGACCCGCAAGCACTCCTCCCGGCGGTTGCCTCGCAATACCCGAAGGGCATCTCGCTCGGGGTGATGTCAAAGAGTTTCGGTCTTCCCGGCCTCCGGCTGGGCTGGGTTGCGACACAGGACGCCGATCTCGTCCGTCGCATCCTTGTCTGGAAGGACTACACGACCATCTGCACCAGTGCGCCGGCGGAGTTTCTCGCGGCAATCGCCCTCAGGAACGCAGAGACGCTCATCGCACGCAACCGGGCAATCATGAACGAAAACAGGACCCTTCTTCTGGACTTCTTCGCCCGCCACCCCGATCTCTTCACTTGCGAAACGCCCTTTGCCGGCCCGGTCTGCTTCCCCCGCTACCTCGGCCGCGAAGGGGCGCCAGCCTTCTGCGACACCCTCATCCGGGAGACAGGCGTCACCCTCCTTCCGTCCACGGTCTTCGGCGAAAATAACGAGCATATCAGGTTCGGATTCGGGCGAAAGGACATGATTGCTGCACTTACGGTGCTTGAGGAATACCTGGCGCAGAAGAAGCGGTGAACGCGCTGTGAACCAACGGCAAAGCTGAAGATCCATAAAATCACATACAGACGGTAGATGAGGGGAATCGGACGGGACTGTCGTTTCCAGCGATCCCTTCAGGGACATTCCTGGTGCTGTGTGCCGCACAGGAGGGAACGAGGTCGGGCATTGCCACGAGTTTTACGACTTTTTCTTTCAACATGCTCGCCGGACTGAAACAGCCCGGGTGCAGCGCTTTCATTACGTTAGCTATCGACAACAAAGAGAGGGGGATAAGCAACCATGGCTGACCTGGAGATAAAGGGATATGCAACCGCCATTGCCGGAGGAATTGGATTGGGTCTACTGCTCGGAAGTGAATTTCCGGGAATGTATACGACCCTGCTGGGAGCTGCATTGACTCTCATTGTCATTGTCAGTATAGCTATTTCTCATATCAGAAAACCCGAAAAATAATTGGCGGGATGAGAATATGAATCCAAAAAAATACGGAAAACCGCCTTTCCGTGTCGCCGTCGTTCATGGGGGCCCGGGTGCGGCCGGTGAAATGGCGCCGGTCGCCCGGGAACTTTCCGCCGAACGGGGGGTTCTCGAACCCCTTCAGACCGTTGCAACTCTTGAGGGGCAGGTTGCGGAACTCCGGAACCTGCTCGAGTCAAATGGGGATCTGCCAGTCACCCTGATCGGGTTTTCATGGGGAGCGATACTCAGTTACATTCTCACCGCACAACATACCTCCTGCGTGGAGAAGCTCATTCTCGTCGGGAGCCCTCCATTCGAGGAAACATCAGCCGAACATATCATGGAAACCCGGCTCGCGCGGCTGTCTCCGAAAGATCGAAAAGAGGTCATGTCCCTCATGATCGACCTCGACAGTCCCGCCACCAGCGATAAAAATCGCATTTTGGCCCGTTTCGGGATATTAATCTCGAAAGCCGATTCATATGACCCGCTACCACCGGAAAGCGATGCGATGGAATGCCGGTATGACATTTTTCAGGGCGTGTGGGAAGACGCCCGCGAGATGCGAAGCAGCGGAGCGCTCCTGGAGCTCGGAAAGAAGATCCGGTGTCCTGTCGTCGCAATTCACGGCGAGTATGATCCGCACTCGTATAAAGCCGTTCTGTATCCCCTTTCGCCTATCATCACCAATTTCAGGTTCGTTCTACTTGAAAAATGCGGTCACCGGCCATGGATCGAGCGATACGCGAGGGACAGGTTTTTCGCCATCCTCGGGAATGAACTCTGAAACAAAACTATTCCTTTTATATGAATGAATCCAGTATAGAAGTTTAGCCGAGATGGTCCCGTGAACCGTCTGAGTTCATTTTCCGGTATCGCACCGGATATCGGGAAGATACTGCTTTTTTTAAGTGCAATTTCTTCCACACCCCTTATTGTCGCCGTAATCTACCGGGAATGGCCCATATTGCTCCCGATGGCCGCAGTTCCGTCCGTCTTCGGCCTTCTTGGCATCTATCTCAGAAAAATTCCCCACCAATCACGGGAAACAAAACTGAGTGTCGCAATAAGCGCGGTGGCAATAGTCTGGTTCCTCGCAGCACTCGTCGGAGCACTGCCTTTTGCCCTGATACTCGGGATGCCCTTTTCCGACTGCGTGTTCGAAGCAATGTCGGGATGGACCTCGACCGGTCTGACACTTCTGCCGTCTGTCGATAGCGCACCGCATGCCCTGCTGTTCTGGAGAACACTCATGCAGTGGGTCGGTGGTCTCGGGATCATCGCATTCACGATATCGATGTGGCAGCGATCCGGGCTTGTTCAGCGGGGATTGTATCGCTCCGAGGGCAGATCCGAGGCATTCATGCCGAGTGTTACCGCAACCGCGGCAAAAATGTGGACGATGTACATCCTCATAACCGCGATGTCCTTCCTGCTTATCTGCATCTCCGGCATCCCGCTGTGGGATGCTCTCAACATTGCCATGGCCGCAATTGCCACAGGGGGATTTTCGGTTCATACCGAAGGAATACTGTACTACCACAATCCCCTGCTGGAGATGCTGGTCATACCCGTCATGATTGCCGGAGCACTCCCCTTCAAACTGTATTATTATATGTATCTCAAACGGCAGGCGAATATTTTCAGGGACCCGCAGGCACGTCTGCTGATTACGTTAATCCTGCTGGGATTCGTTGTCGTGTTCTATGATCTCGTCACCGGGCTCTCGTTCGATGCCGCAACAGCATTCAGGCAGAGCTTCTTCATGGTCACGAGCGCCATCACCTGCACGGGGTTTCAGAACGGCAATCCGTTCGTCTGGTCGGGCGCAACGGTGCTCTTTTTCTCGGCACTCATGCTGATTGGCGGCGCAACGGGGAGCACTGCGGGCGGTATCAAACTCGACCGGATTCTTCTCGCCAAAGACAGCATGCTGTGGTGGTTCAAGCGCATATTCATGAGCAGCAGGGTAGTCATCCCCTTCCATCACGACGGAAAGACCATACCTATCACCATTGCCGAAGTCGAAGTCTCAAAAAACATGCTCATCATCATCCTCTTCATCCTGACAGTTTTCTTCGGCAGTCTTGCCATTCTTCATTTCGAGTCCGTGGGACCGTACGAATCCAGTGACGTAATTTTTGAGGTCGCATCCGCCATGTGCAATGTCGGGGTAAGCACCGGCTTTGTCAATCCGGGCATGAGCCTCCTGTCGAAATGGCTTTTCATTCTGGTCATGTGGATCGGAAGACTGGAAATTGTTCCCGTTCTTGTCCTTTTAACCGGATCCATCCGGGGATTCGAGTGAACCGGTACGGGCGGTCCTGGCCACTGGCGACTATTCAGCCGTAACTCCCCCTGCCGTACCGGAGAGATTCGCTCTCCGGATCAGAATCACCAGCGGTGAATTGCGCCTTCCTTCAGATTGTCGGCCCTCGTCCGGAACCACGCTTCTCCATCATGGAGTCGAAAGATCGCCAGGTACTCGTCGGCAATCCAAGGTGCGTATTTGGAAAAAAACGATGAATACTGGTATTAACGATCCTTTTTCCGCCTCAAACAGGGAATCGCGATAATCAGTCCCAGCGCCACGGCACATATCGTGAGAGCCGGATTAATGGTCCCGGCTGCCAGTCCCGATGAGGAGGACGTGTCAAAATCAAGGACGGTAATATTCGTCTTCTTTCCTTCATATACCACATATGCGTCAATCCGGTACGTGCCACTATCACGAATCGGCACGTATGCATACAGTTCATCGTGGCTTCCAACGGAAATTATCAGTTCCTCACTGGATACCGTGTCAACGAGTACGCCGTTCCTATACACTTCGCCTATCAGTTTTGCGCGTGTCGCAATTTTTCCGGTATTTTTAAAGTCGCCGATAATCTTGACAACTCCGTCCTTCTTCGGTATGCCTTCATATATCAAATCGACAAGCGCTCCTTCGCGCGTCAGCGTTCCGGGTGCGAACACTTCAAACTCAATTGAACTCTGCTTAATTATTGTCCCTTCGAGAGTGACAGTTACCCGTGCGGTATACTTCCCCGTCTCCACATTCGTTTCGCTCCAGGTTACGGGGATTATAGCCTGTTTTTCGGGTTGAACCGTTATATCCGTCTGCCGGACCGAATCGATGA
>LKUD01000066.1 GCA_001412355.1 Methanoculleus sp. SDB | reverse complement strand
TACCCGCGGGTCATCAAGTGGCTGATGAGCAGGGCGGCCCGTGAACACATGCTCGAGAAGGAGCTGAAATACGGAGACAGCGTCCGCAGCACGTGTTATATCGGTGAAATCGACCGTGAACTCACGCTCTTCGAGATCGCACAGATGACACGCGCCGGACCCGCAAAGGTGCTCGGCCTCTCCCATATGTTCGGTTCGCTAAGACCCGGCTGTGAGGGCGATGTGGCGATCTATCCGTACAACCCGGAGGCAATCGATCCGTCCCGCGACCCCGAGCTCATCGAGCGTGCCTTCTCCAATGCACAGTACCTTATCAAGGGCGGCGAAATGATCGTCAGGGAGGGCGATATCGTCTCGAACGGCAGCAAGCGTACCTTCTGGGTCGATTGCAAGACGAACGAGAACCCGCAGGTCCAGCGTGACATCAGCGAGAAATTCAAGCGCTTCTACTCCGTTACCGAAGCGAACTACGAGGTTTATGCACACCACTATGTGCCGAATCCGTACGTGATCGAGGTGGATGCATCCCGGTGAGGTGGAAAAGACAATGGCAACAGTTACATTAACCCCGAAAAAAGTCCCCTCACTCCGCCTTGAGGCGGACAACATCACACCCGATGCCTTCGCCGGCAAATCGGCTGCGGAGATTGCGGACCTGCACGTCTACACGGGCAACACCAGAGAATCGCTCGGCGAGTACTTCACCGTCGCCGGGAGTGCGGGCGCGACCGCCGCCGAGACCTCAATCGTCATCGACGGCGATGTCTCCCGTGTCAAGTACATCGGCATGAAGATGTCCGCGGGCGACGTTCTCGTGAAGGGCGATGCCGACATGTATGTCGGCGCCTGGATGCAGGGCGGAAAGATCACCGTGAAGGGAACAGTCGATGCATTCGCGGGCACCGGGATGACGGGCGGCGAGATCGTCGTCGACGGCGATGCCGGAAACTACCTCGGCGCCGCCTATCGCGGTGACTGGCGAGGCATGCAGGGCGGCCTCATCCGCGTCGGCGGCAATGCCGGCAGCGACATCGGCACGTTCATGCGTGGCGGCGAGATCATCATCGGCGGCAACACCGACGTCCACGTGGGCACGCACCAGGAAGGCGGCCGCATTGTCGTCAAGGGCGACTGCAAGAGCAAAGTCGGCGGCCAGATGGTGGAGGGAGAGATCATCGTCTTCGGGGATATCGAAGTCATGATGCCCGGATTCCAGTACAGAAACGACGTCGACCTCGAGGTGGACGGGAGCGAGGCAACCTTCGCCCTCTATGAAGGGGATATCGGCGAACGCCACCCGAAGAGGAAGGGCAGCGTGGTCTTCGGCAAACTCTACCTCAAATATTAACCCTGTTTTTTTGGGGGCGCACCCCATATTCCCACAATTCATCTACTCCCGTCACATATCGTATTACGTCTTATCTACATTCTTCACACGAAATGAGTATTTTTGCAAACGAGACCTCTTATATTTGAATATTACCCCTGAAAATTATTTATTTTACCGTTTATATTCAAATCGCCATTAGGAATGCTTATATGGGGGCGTTGGGTATTATTCAATGTCCCATGCGGGGACGTGCAGTAGCGACCGACATATTATTACGGAAACGTCCTTGTTTCCAGCATTCAGTTATTGAGATGCATTGCACAAATCAGGAAAAGGAGGAAAATTATGGCAAAATATACCGAAACAATCGACCTGTACGACGATACAGGCAAACTTCTCAAAAGCGGTGTCACGCTTGAGAAGATCAGCCCGCTCGTCAACCCGGCGACCAAGAAGCTCATCGACCTCACCAAGAGGACGATTGCGGTTCAGCTCGGGAAGATTGAGTCCGAACTGAAAGTCGGTAAGGTCGGCAAAGGCCAGATCATGGGCCGTGAGCTCGATCTTGACATCATGGGCAACAAGGACGCGATCGTCGCCAAGATTAAGGACATGGTAGATGTCGAGGGTGGCGACACCATCGTGCATGAGTTCAGCGGCGGCAAGCTGCTGCTCGTTGAAGTCCCCAAAGCCAGAATTGATGCGGCGGCAACCTACGACGCGGCAATCACGTCTGTTGCTGCGGCGACGACCTACTCGATCATCGATCAGTTCAATATCGATGCATTCAACGGTTCCATGGTCAAGGCGGCAGCCTGGGGCGGATATCCGCACACGATGGACCTCGAGGGAGCTCTTGTCTCCTCCGTTCTGACCATCCCCCAGAACAACGAAGGTCTCGGATATGCTCTCCGCAACATCCCGGTCAACCACGTTGTCATGATGACCAACCGGAATGCAATGCAGGGCGCAGCACTCTCTTCCACGCTCGAACAGGCGGGAGAGTTCGAAATGGGAGCCGCAATCGGTCCCTTCGAGCGTGCCCAGCTGCTCGCATACGCGTACCAGGGCTTAAACGCCAACAACCTGGTCTACGACCTCGTGAAGGCGAACGGTTCAACCGGTACGATCGGTACTGTCGTCCAGTCGCTTGTCGAGCGTGCCATCGAGGACAAAGTCATCATGCCCGGCAAGAAGGGCGGATACTTCCAGTTCTACGACACGAAGGACCCCATGCTCTGGAACGCCTACGCCGCTGCAGGTACCATGGCAGCAACCATGGTCAACTGTGGTGCCGGACGTTTCGCTCAGGCAGTCTCTTCGACGCTCCTGTACTTCAACGACCTGCTTGAGCACGAGACCGGCCTGCCCGGCTGTGACTACGGCCGTGTCATGGGTGTTGCCGTCGGGTTCTCGTTCTTCAGCCACTCGATCTATGGTGGCGGTGGCCCCGGTGTCTTCAACGGAAACCACGTCGTTACCCGTCACGCCGCCGGTGTGGCAATCCCGTGTGTGGTTGCCGCAGCAGCGCTTGACGCCGGTACCCAGATGTTCAGCCCGGAGAGCACGTCCAAGGTGTACGGAGATACGTACGGCAAGATCGACGTCTTCGCAAAGCCCATCCAGGAAATTGCGAAGGGAGTCTAAATCCGAACGTGGAAATCTCAATGACAGAAGCCACATACCCTCAATGCAGGATTGTCCCTCTGCGGTTCCTCAAATCGGACTCTGCACAGCGGCTGCTTAACGCCGTTGTGAAAGTCGAGGGCATCAGACGGATGATCATCAACGGTCCCCGCCTTCCCGCGACGGTCCCGTACGGGCCCGCCCGCGGGAAACCCAACCCCCACCCCGACCGGAAAACAATCAAGGTCGGCGACACCGAGGTCGAACTCGAGGTCCAGGTAGGGGGAGTCATCCTCGAAGTGGAGGAGGAAGGCGTGATTGCAGAAATCCGGAAGGTATGCGATGAAGTAATGACCATCCCGTTTACGATTGATACGGGTACCTTCATGAAACCGACACCGACCCTGAGCGACTACGCGAAATACGGACCCGATGCGGACCCCCGTCTCATCGGGCTCGTCGATCCGAGAAGCCGGAAGGGTCCGGTGATTATCCAGGGATTGAAGTAATCATGCCGATCGGCCGCGTGACACAGGTAGTGGACTGCCGCGAGAGCATGGGAATGGGCAAAGGAGGCGGCCTTGCGCAGCGGGGCACGATCTCCGAGTGCCGGTATCCCGATGTGATCGTGGTGGGCATGTCGCCCGGCCGCCGCCATGTCACGAAACCGGTGTGCGACATCACCTCCGGTCTCAGGAGGGAGGGTGTGGAATTTTCCGTCTCCACCCTTGTCCTGGACGCCGGCAGCGGTGTCCCGCCGGATGCGCCCAATATCGCAGGCTCGGTTCTCGGTGCCTATTTCGGGCTGACCGAGAAGGAAATCGAGCAGATCGAACAGCACAAGGTGGCCATCCTCCACCACGGGAACGTGCGTTCCCACGTGGTGGCAAAGGTCAGGTTCATCCTTGCGCATTGCGACGTTGGCGCGGTCGTCGTGTCACAGGCGCCCATCGATTACGAGGATCTCGCAAAAGAAGGTGTGAAGACCGCCTATGTAATGCCGCCCCCGGATCAGGTGAAAACAAAGGGGACGGTCCTGGCGATTGTCAGCGGGGTCACCCGCGGACAGACACCGCCGAGGGATAAACTGGCAGACGTCATTTCCGCAGTAATGAATGTGATGAAATCAAAATGAGGTGAAATGAATATGGCATACAAACCACAGTATGGACCTGGAACCTCAATTGTCGCCGAGAACCGGCGCAGACAAATGAATCCAGGTGTTCAGTTGGAGAAGGTCCGTGATGTCACGGATGAGGATGTTGTCTTAATCCTCGGGCACCGCGCCCCCGGATCCGCATACCCGACGTCACACCCGCCGCTTGCAGAGCAGCAGGAACCCGAGTGCCCGATCAGGAAGCTTGTCACTGCGACCGATGGTGCCAAGGCCGGAGACCGCGTCCGTTACATCCAGTTTGCTGACTCGATGTTCAACGCGCCCTCCCAGCCGTACCAGCGGACCTACACCGAGTGCTACCGTTTCCGCGGTATTGACCCCGGTACGCTTTCCGGCCGTCAGATTGTCGAGTGCCGCGAGCGCGACCTCGAGAAATACTCCAAGTTCCTTATCGAGACCGAGATGTACGACCCCGCCCGCGTCGGCATCCGTGGCGCAACGGTGCACGGACACTCCCTCCGTCTTGCAGAAGACGGAATGATGTTCGACATGCTCCAGCGCAGCCTGCTCGGCGACGACGGCGTCGTCCGTTACGTCAAGAACCAGATCGGCGAGCCCCTCGACCGTGCAGTCGCCGTCGGCAAGCCGATGGACGAAGCATGGATGAAGAAGCACTCGACCATCTTCCACTCGCTCGTGGGTGTCGCCTACCGCGATGACGCCGAGTACATCGAATACATCCAGCGCATCCACTCGCTGAGGACAAAATACGGATTCATGCCCAAGGAGTGATAGAACATGGCAAAAATTGAGAGAGCACAAAAATTATTCCTGGCATCCCTGAAAGAGAAGTTCCAGGGGCAGGATGTGGAGTCCGAGCGCGCCGTCTTCTACAAGTTCGGCGGAATGGCCCAGTCTCCGCGCAAGCAGGAGTTCATCAAGGCCGCGAAGGCTGTCGAGATGGACCGTGGCATCTCCATGTACGAACCCGCACGCTGCCACCTCGGCGGTATCCCGATGGGACAGCGCCAGCTGATGACCTACCAGGTCTCCCAGTCCGGTGTCTATGTGGAGGGCGACGACCTGCACTTCGTCAACAACGCAGCCATGCAGCAGTTCTGGGACGACATCCGCAGGACCGTCATCGTCGGCATGGACCTCGCCCACCAGACGCTCCAGAAGCGTCTCGGCAAGGAAGTCACTCCCGAGACCATCAACGAGTACCTGCACATCCTCAACCACGCCATGCCCGGAGCAGCCGTGGTTCAGGAGCACATGGTCGAGACCCACCCCGGTGTCGTCGACGACTGTTACGTGAAGGTCTTCACCGGTGACGACGAACTCGCGGACGATATCGAACCGCAGTTCCTCATCAACATCGAGAAGCTCTTCCCCGCCGACCAGGCAGCCACGC
>LKUD01000065.1 GCA_001412355.1 Methanoculleus sp. SDB | reverse complement strand
CCGGCCAACGAACCGGTCGAGTGTTTCGACTACGATAACAATACCGTCATCGGGTTCGGGGATGTGCGGGCCCTCTTCTGGGAGTGGGGGACATAAAGGGAGGCAAGGTGTGCGACGATGGATGACTGTGATATGAAAATCCACCGGAATTCTGAGGAATCGGGGAGATTGACGTAATGCAATGGTAAAAATTTATCGGGGGAGCTGATCGCGGCTGTGCTCCTCCTTATTACAACTCACAGGAGCCGGGAGTCACCCGGTAGTATTTCTGGAGTGGCAGCGGTACCCGGGCTGTAGATGCCTGGTGGGATCAATAATTTTCAATTAATAATCTAAAAATTTTATTTTTATTTTTTTATTTAATCTTTAATTTCAATAGTTGTCAATACTATCAATTGGATAATCCATATTGCTAGCTTGTTTATTAAATCAATGAAATATTTGATCGACTATTCTTTATATAATTATTACCTATTCCCGGTTTGATTAAAAATCGGCAATCGGGTTTGAGGTTAAGTGCATGGGATCATTGAACTCAGGGCAGAAGATGTGTTTTTTTCACATGGGGGCATGAAATAATGAAAAGAATAGTAATTGGAATTTTATTTGTCTGCATAATGATCGGGACGGCATCGGCAGCGTCATCCCTTCAGGTAACGGTGAAAAACGCGGATGGTGCTACACTGCCTTCAACAGGGGGAAGGCTCGATGTTACCCTGTATGACAGCAATTGGAACTATGTAGCCAACAGTTATGTGAATTATTACGGCGGCGAATCGTCAAAATATGTCACATTCACAGGCCTTACCGATGGCAATTACATTTTTGAAGTGTACAACACGCCATCGGTGGGTTTGCGGTATAAAGAATTCTGGGGCGGCAATTCCCTATCCGTCAGCGGTTCGAAATATTTCACCTTCTATCGGCACACGCAGTATTCAACAGGAGCCACCATCAACGGGCAGAATGCATATTCAGGTGCGATCACGGTAACGCCGGGCACAACAGTTCCCATAACCGTGATTGTCAAGAATAAAGAAACCGGATCGCATTATGCAAAGGTCAGGGTGATTTTTGATCGTAATAAGGCTACATCATTTGACTACGATGCAACATCCTCGGCAAAACTTATCTCGGCGGGCGGATCCTCAACCTTCTCGTTCAATTTCCAGCCCTCTCTTGTGGGAACATATTATTTCGCCTATGTTGTACAGGGAGATTACGGTGCATATGTTACAACCGATCAATCAAACTGGGTCAACGGCGTGACGTTAGTTACCACAGGATCGATCTCCGTCTCCTCAAGTCCCACCGGCGCCACCATCTACCTCGACGGTGTCAATAAGGGGACGACCCCCGCAACCCTGACCGGAATCTCGCCGGGAACCCATACCGTCAAACTCACCAAATCCGGATATTATGATTATACGAAAACCGTGACGGTCGTCGCCGGACAGACGACAGCCATGTCGGCGACCCTTTATCCATCTACTGGCTCGATCTCCGTCACTTCGAATCCCACGGGAGCCAGCATTTACTTAGACAGCGTCTACCAGGGAACGACATCCAAAACACTGTCCGGTATTGCGGAGGGAACCCATACCATCAAACTCACCAAATCAGGGTATCAGGATTATACCACTACCGTGACGGTCGTCGCCGGGCAGACAAAAGCCGTGTCGCCGACACTGATTCCGCTTTCCTCACTTCAGGTTACGGTGTATAATGCCGATGGTGCGGCCTTGCCTTCTACGGGCGGTAGAATCGATGTTACTCTATATGACGGCAACCGGAACTACATCACCAACACCTATGTGAATTATTACGGCGGCGAATCATCAAAATCCGTCACATTCACGAACCTTGCCGCCGGCACCTACAATATCGACGTATATAATACCCCATCGGTAGGCCTGAGATATAAAGAATTCTGGGGCGGCAATGCCATCTCCGTCAGCGGAACAAAATATTTCTCCTTCTATCGGCACTCACAGTACGCAACCGGAGTGAGTATCAACGGGCAGAACCCGTCCGGGGGTCCGATCTCCGTCGGTGCAGATACCAATGTTCCGATTACGGTCATTGTCAGGAATAAGGAAACCGTAGCGCACTACGCAAAGGTCAGAATAATTCTTGATCGCGATAAGGCCACATCATTTGATTTCGACATACCCTCAACGGCAAAACTTATTTCGGCAGGTTCAACTTCAACGTTCTCGTTTAATTTCAAAACTTCCGTAGGCGGAACATATTATTTCGCCTATGTCGTAGAGGGAGATTACAGCGGGTATAGCCCGACCGATCAGTCAAACTGGATCGCCGGTGTCAATGTCATTACAACCGGATCGATCTCCGTATCCTCAAGTCCCACGGGCGCCACCATCTACCTCGATGGCGTTAATAAGGGGACGACCCCTGCAACCCTGACGAGTATCTCGCAGGGAACCCATACCGTCAAACTCACCAAATCGGGATACAAGGATTATACTACGACCGTGACGGTTGTCGCCGGGCAGACAAAAACCGTGTCGCCGACACTGATTCCATGGTCATCTCTTCAGGTAACCGTGAAAAACGCTGATGGCAAAGCATTGCCGTCAACAGGAGGAACGCTTGATGTCACCCTCCTGGACAGCAGCAGGAACTATCTGACCCACCAGAATGTGGTATATGCCGGTGGCGAAGCCTCCAAATCCGTCACCTTCACGGAGCGTGATGCCGGCACGTATTTCATCGACGTGTATAATACCCCGTCATCCGGCCTTGGGTATCGAGAATTCTGGGGCGGCGATACTTTCGCCGTCAGCGGAACGACATCTTTCGCCTTCGAGAGGCACTCACAGTATGCAACCGGCGTGACCATTAACGGACAGAACCCGTACGCAGGTACGGTCACGGTAACTCCCGATACGGTCGTTCCGGTGACAGTCACCGTCAGGAACGGGGAAACTGCATCACATTTTGTAAAGGTCAGGGTGATCCTGGATCGCGACAAGGCCAGCCCGTTCGGTACCTATGACTTTGATCCCACCCCTGTGGAGAAACTGATTTCAGCAGGCCAGACTGCAACCTTTTCGTTTGATTTCATACCCTCTGCCGGCGCATTGTATTATTTCACGTATGTGGTGGAAGGAGATTACACCGGGTATAGCCCAACCGATCAGTCCGACTGGATAATCGGCGCTCTTCCGTTCACAGGATCAATCGCCGTCTCCTCAATCCCGCCCGGGGCCAGCATTTATCTGGATGACGAGTATAAGGGAACGACCCCAACAATCCTGACCAACATCCTCCAGGACACTTATGCCATCAGGCTCACCAAATCAGGGTACAAGGATTATATAGGAACGGTGACGGTCGTCGCCGGAGAGACTGCTATCGTGTCGGAGACACTCATTCCCACGACCGGAACCATTTCGGTCGCTTCCGTCCCCACCGGCGCGGACGTGTATCTCGATACCGTCTACAAGGGGATAACACCGATGAAAATGGCCGGGTTGCTGCCGGATGACTATACCGTCACCATCGCCAAATCAGGTTACCATGAATATACGGAAACCGTGACGCTCGGGGCCGGGCAGACCATAACGATCTCGCCGACGCTTTCGGAAGTGGGCACCATCACGGTGAAAGGCCATATTTATTGGACGGATCAAGACGGAATTCCGACCGATGCCCGGAATGTAAAAGTTGAGTTGTTAGACAAAGATATCGGTTTTGATGATTCACTTGGCACCCAGTATACAGATGAATTTGGCTGGTATTCTTTCACTGTTGATAATAATGATGGAATTTTACAGGGCGGCCGTGATGCATATATTAAAGTATATGCCGAATCTCCTCTTGCCTATGTGGAAAATAATTTAGTGCCATATTCGTGGTCAAGCGATAGTTATGAGGATTTGCAGGATGGTTCGATCACCTTCATTCCTTTAGAGATTCCCGCTTCAGATCCTCATGCCCCTGTATTGAAATTAATTCTTGATGCGATAAATGCTGAATTTTTATGGATAAACGAAAATATTGACACACCGTATACCGCGCCGCCGCAGATAAAGGTTGAATATCCTTCCTTCTCACCTACTGGTTTTAGTCCGGTTTTAGTTGAGATAGACCTCAGAGAAGGATTTAGTAGATATACCGTCTGTCACGAATACGGGCATTATGTCATGTATGACATACGTGGCAATACCAAAATTCCAGCAGGTCTTTACCCATTGGAAAGTCATTATGTTGGATTTAAAAGTGATGGTGGCTTCGCATTAAACGAAGGATGGGCTGAGTTCATAGGATGCGCCGTAGACAATGCCCCAAATAATGTGAGATGGAATAGCGAAAATATTGAGTCAAATCAATGGGCTGAAATTGAGGATCCCGGACTATACGATGGTAATGTTACCGAAGGATGCGTAGCAAGCGTCCTCTGGGATATCTTCGATTCGGGCAATGAATATTATGATCATATTGACAATCAATTCAGCAAAATCTGGAAAATTATGACCAAATACAACCCCAACGACATCGACCAGTTTTATGATTACTGGGAGTTGGAGTACGGGGATGGCGAGATTGTTGATTTGTCAGAAATATACTGGAATTATTGGATTGATAAAACAGGAAAATTATTGGTCATAAGTACGCCCCCGGGTGCAGATCTCTATATTGATGGGATGAAAAGAGGTAAAACGGGGATACCAATTGGAAATATATTTTCGGGACACCATATAGTAGACGTAAAACTGGATGGGTATATCACGTATACCGGGGATGTGGATATCAACACGAATGAGGTTACGGAAATAACAGTCTCACTGCTCCCTTCGACAGGTTCCGTCTCGGTCACCTCCGACCCCAGCGGTGCGAGCGTCTCCCTCGACGGTGTTGATCAGGGCGTGACGCCGCTGACCATATCCGGGATTTCCGAGGGGCCACATAGCCTTACCCTCGCCAAGTCAGGGTACCAGGATTACACGGAAAGCGTGACGGTCGTCGCCGGGCAGACCACGTCGATTGCTGTATCCCTCACTGTCGCGGGTGTCACTCCCCTTCCCGGCACAAGCAATCCCCCGCGGGATCTTGATCAGGACGGGCTGTTTGAGGATCTGAATGGCGATGGGGTCTTCAGTTTCGGCGATATACGCATGTTCTTCGAAAACTATGACGTCTGGATCCCGGCCAACGAACCGATTGGGTGTTTTGATTACGATGGTAATGGCGTAATCGGGTTCGGGGATGTACGGGCCCTCTTCCTTGAGTGGGGGGCATAAAGCAGAGCGAGAAAAACGCATCTCTTTTTTCAAAGAAAAGTGAAATATCGGTTGATGCTGATGCATGAGATTTTCTGCCAACCGGAAGTCTCATCCCCGGGATTGACCGATGAAGAGATTCATTTCCACAAGAAACGAAAAGAAAAAAAATTAGAACCGGGGTTTCCGGTGTTTCGGGAGACAATCTCTCAAGTACACAGACTAGCCTTCGGGGGGCTTGAACGGCACGTCGCATTCTTCGCCACAGTCAGCGCAGCCGGTCTTGTGCATCTCGCAATCATTCCGGCCTGTGTCAACCGGTAACGCACGGTCACACGCTGATGCGGCATCCTTCCCCTCTCTGAGGATGTACCTATAAGCATACAAACGCCGGGCAATGTCACCAGTCACCGGGGATTCCTCAGTGATAACCAAAAACGCCCTGTACTCATATATGTCTATTATTATAGCGCTTCTTTTTGAAACGGTTTGTATTCAGATTGCGATCATGAAATGTACGTTATTGCGAATGAATTGTTGTATGTTTTAAGATGAATGAAATTGCCATCATTATATGTGGGGGCGCATGCCCATACTCGGGATTGGAGACTATGAAGAAACTGAGCTTAATAATCCTTGTTCTTCTCGCGGTTGCAGGCATTGTTTCCGGCGTCTCAGCGAATCAGATAACAATCGATTCTGAGGCAGTTGATCCGGATGATACTGTGATTATCACATTCACCCTTGATGAAGCACCGAATGGGCTGTTGGCCTGTATATATACGGTTTCGCTCGATACTCCCGGAATAGTGAATATTACTGCGATCAATTTTCCTGTATGGGCGGAATTAAAACAATCTGATTTCATCAGTCCTGCGCAATCGGTCAGGATAAAATTCGGAGATTTGAGTTTTCCGGTGGACAACGGGCCAGGCGCCTCACATGTGCCGCTCGGTTCTATCACGGTTGTAGGACTTCGCCCTGGTACATCTGCCGTTATCCTGATGATTGAGGAGCCGAACGGTTTAGCCGATGCGGACGATGTACAGTTCAGGCCCACAATTACCACTGGTCAGGTTATCGTCAACGGCCTTACGAATTCGCTTGAAGTAATTTCATCACCTGCTGGCGCTTCGATCCGGCTCGACGGCAGTGATACCGGTGAAGTGACACCGTTTACCTTCACCGCAATACCGGCCGGCGATCATCTGGTACTTGTTCAAAAGGACGGTTATTATGGTGCTGCAAAGGTCGCCACTGTTGTTGCCGACAGCCCGGTGACCGCTGACTTCAGGCTGACCCGCCGACGGGCTCGCCTGCAGTGATCTCGACCCCCTGCCGGTGTCGCGATCTGGCTGAACAGTACCGACAAGGGCGAAGTCACGCCCTATATTTAGCGGTCTTGCTGCGTTTTCGACGCAGAACGTCGTGGTAAAATTTGGAGGATCTGTGGATCCTGCTCCCAGCACTGTGAGTGTATCCTTACCGGATTCGGGGGTGTACGGCCCCTCTTTTGGGAGGGGGTGACGTAGAGGCAGGGTGATAAATATGCGTATTTCTTTTAAAAGAACTGCGAAATAATGGATTTCCCAACACAATCCTTTTCCAACGACAAATTTTATAATTATTAATTCTAGTCAAGGCCATCTATTACGGCACCATTGTGTTCAGGCATTACGTCATGACGGTGATCATCCCAGGTGGTCCGAACCCGACCATGCCTCCCGTACAGAATACCCCGTTAACACGTCGCATTTAAATTCAAGAACGAAGCATCCTGATATGAAACAGTATTCATAATCGCACAATCACGGATCAACCGGTCGGAAACACTGCATCAGGCAGATTAAGAGCTCAATTCCTTTCAGTTTCTCTCTCTTTCGCTGCATTTCTATCGTTTCATAATGATAATGGTGTCGTTAGGAGGTACTACTATGGCCCCCAATGAAAGATGGATAAAAAACCGGGATACATTTGCTTTGGGAATAATCGGAGCCGTCGCAATCCTCGTCATTCTGGCGATGCCGGGGATAACGTTTTCGAAGAACAACCCCGGAATGTTTTATTTCGACGACGATACGACAGGAGGATGGGCGCTGGATCAGCTCTATAATGTTGACATTCCGGGAATGAAGATCATAAATCCGGGACCTCAGCAACCAAACTACCATGAACCGTTCGCGCTGCAAAAATTCAACAATATTGGCCTCACAGCGTCGACGATTTCGTACCATATAGCAAATGAAAGCATAACGAAGACCGAGATGTACTTCGTTTCTCCGAATCTCACCCAAAACACGTTCTGGCAGCAAATACGGGGCTACGAGCTGGACGTGTGGAGGAATTTTGTCGCTATGAAGGGAAGTACCGGGTATGCCATTCAGCTTCAGTTGAAATACGCGGAAGACAGCGATTGGATCAGTGAGAACGACAGTCTGGATCAAAGTATTTTGCACCCCATCGACCTGAAAAAAGGGTATCACATAACCTGGAAGCAGCTCGATCCGAATACTCCGAAAGCGGTCGAAAGAATCAGGATTCGCTGTGTGATGCCCGGTTACTACTTCACGATGAACGATTTCCTAGAAATTGATTCCGGAGAATGGCGAATAGGAAAAATATGCCCGATTAAATAGCATCCCTCACGCAAGAACCGGTAGCTCCTTCCCGTGGGCGACAGCTGACGGGCCGGTCTGGCTACCTGAAATGACGGGGAAGGATACAGCCCTCTCCTGACAAAAGGAGCGATTTATCTACCCTTTCCCGATATCCTCATCCCACAATGCCGGATTGGCGGCGATAAAATCGCGCATCATTCGTAGGCACTCTTCGTCGTGCAAGATAACCAGTTCCACGCCCCGTGACCGGAGATACTCCTCCGGCCCTTTAAAGGTCCGGTTTTCACCGATCACGACTTTTGGTATTTTGTAGAGCAGGACCGCTCCGCTGCACATGTCGCACGGGGAGAGCGTCGAATACAGCACCGCCCGGCGGTACTCTGCGGGTGAAAGCCGGCCCGCATTTTCAAGGCAGTCCATTTCCGCATGCAAAACAGCGCTGCCCTGCTGCACCCTGCGATTGTGCCCGCGGCCGACGATGCTGCCGTCGATCACCAGCACCGATCCGATGGGGATGCCGCCTTCCCGGAGTCCCTGTCTGGCTTCTTCAATAGCCGCCTGCATGAATTCATCCATGAAACCACATCCTGATAAGGAATTGACTGCTAAGCCATGAACCTTTCCAATCGCCAGCACAAAAAAACCGGGTTGCCCGTCGGGATTTTTCAGTCGGCGAAGGCAAAACGGATCGTGAACCATATCGTGCCCATCGACCGGATGCAAAAAAGGGTGCCGCTTGTTCGTGAAGCCTCCACAGTGTGTTGTCCGAAACAGGGCTGTTAATATGCCCGGAATCGAGAAGAGCGAAATATTTTCGGCATAATCCTTTTGCCGTGTTTTTTACCCAAAAACGTCGGGGGGGAAAACGCTCCCCGCCACCGCCCTTTCACGCCGCCACCGGGAGCACATAGGCCGCTCCTGCTGTATTATCTCCCGTTAACGAATCAGCGAAGTGCGCCCCGGTCACCATGCGGTTGCCGAAGGCCGCGAGCGAATACCCGAACTCGTCGCCAGCCATGCCGTCGGATGCACTGACCGTACCGATCTCCTCCCATTGGTTACCCGCCCGGCGGAAGAAGTAGATGATGCCCTGGTCCGTATTGCCGTCGACATCGGCCCTTCGTGCACCGACTGCCAGGACGTCGCCGGCAAAGGCGAGCGACTGGCCGAACTCGTCGCCTTTGGTCGCGTCATTTGCGGTAATTTTTGCAATCAGTGTAACGGTGTCGCCCTTCACGGAATAGAGAGAGGCGGCACCCGCGTTCGATGCACCGGGAAGATCCGCCCGCCGGGCCCCCACCGCAATTGTATCGCCTGCCATCGCGACCGAGAACCCGAACTGGTCGTCGTTCTTCCCGTCATCCGGCGTCATCTTTGCAATCTCCTCCCAGCCATCACCGGTCTGACGGAAGACATAGAGGGCGCCGGCAGCGTTCGGATCGGCGTTACGGGCCCCTATCGCCATGATGCCCCCCTGCAGGGCTACGGACTGGCCGAAGTACGCCCCGGGGACCGGGTCGCTTGCCGTAAGCGTTGCCGTATAGGCCCAGCTGCCTCCTTTATACGTATAAAGGTATGCCGCTCCTTCTTCGGCTGTGTTTTTCCGGGCCGTCACTACCATCAGGTTTCCGGAAACGGCGATAGCACGGCCGAAATTATCCTCATCCTCCGGCATGGGAGAGGAAATTTTCTGCTCGAACTGCCATGTTCCCTGGTACTTCCTGAAAACGTACACCGCACCAGCCTTTGTATAGTCACCGACCTGGGCAAAACGGGCTCCGATGAAGAGCGTGCTACCTTTGATCACGACACATCGTCCGAATTCGGCTTCTATCACCGCATCCGGGGCGACCAGTTTCGCATCCGGGACATACTGCATCCCCTGGCGCTTATAGACATACACCGCCCCGTCGGCGCCGTCTCCGCCGGCACCCACTGCCACGAGATCGCCGTCGATCGCCACCGATCGGCCGTACTGTGCATCGGCGGCTGCGTCATAGGCGGTCAGCTTCACCTCCGCAAACGGGCCCTGCGCCCCGGCGGCAGCGGTGATTGGTTTGTCTGCGCTCACGATTCCAACGCCCGCTGCGAGAACCACAACAAGCACCATCACTGTCAGTATCTGCCTCATCATACTTTCCTCCCTCTGGGATGAAGGGGAGGTATATCATATCCGATAATAAAATTTGTTGCTTTTTCTGTGATGGTAAGTACTTTTCTACCGGCTGCGCCGTCCGCAGAAAAATCAAGGCAACATGAGGTGTTACCGGATTTTACCGGCCGGGATGCCGGTATCCGACGCCAAAGCATAACATGGCACAGAGCGAAGCATCCCGGTATGAAGGAGTGGATCACGGACACCGCGGGCCTCGGCACCCTTTTCTGGCTGGTCGGCTACCTGGTATCGATAGTCCTGTTCTTCTCCCCGTTTGCATACGCGATGGGCTGGATCATCACGGCAGTCTTCACCCCGGTGACCATCGCCGTAACGTGGTGGTGGTTCCGCAGCCGGCCCCTCCCCCTCACGTACTACGCGATTCTCGGGGTATCATGGACGGCAATCGCGGTCGTGCTCGACTACCTCTTCATCGTCGTGCTGTTCGAGGCTTCCTATTACGGCGCCGATGTGTTCGTGTACTACGCCCTGACGTTCGCGATACCGGTGTGTGTCGGCCTGTACCTGCTGCGAACAGATGGCCGGTCGGCGGAAAACAGGGGATAGGTCGGGAGGACCGGATTTCTCAGCGCAACGAAATGTAAAAGAGAGGTTTAGGTGGCTGTATGGAGATCGATCAATCCGGTGCGAACCTGAAAAAAGTGAAGCTCTTCGAAGAGCGGGGGCCGACCTCGCGGTTCGTCTATGCCGAGATCCTGGACACAGGCGACCTGGTTATCTCGGCGCAGGACGTCGGCGAGGCCCCGCGAACGATGTACGGTGACGACGACTATGAATGGTGGGTCTATGTCAGGGCGAAAGACAAGGATTGGGTGCTGCTCGGCCTTATCGAGGCGGTTTTCGGCGGCCGGTTCCACGCTTCGGATGAGTTCCGGGAATGGCTGAAGGCGACAGGAATTCCCTATGAATTCGACTGCTACTGGTAACTATCGAAAAAATCGTCGATCCCAGAGAGAAAAGCCGCACCCTCTTCACCACCGGATCCTGCCGGTATTGAACAGATGCTGGCGGGTGAAATTACCGTTCCTGCCTTCATATCGACGATGGTTGCGGCGATCCGTCACGATGCCGCTCGGCGGTTCGTTAAGAACTATGGGATTGCAACAATTTTTTATTTTTATTTTTTTTCTGCAATAAAATTAAATACAAATCGAGGGATATGAAATGCGGTGAGAGGGTGAGTGAGGAAAATAAATATGCATTGTGGGATATCGTTACGCTATTCTTTGTTGTAACGATAGGACTCCTCGTTTTCTATCTGTTTCTGTATGCCGAATTTAAAAGGGCTGAAATCATCCTGTCGGTTCTGCTTGTCATCAGTGTCATCGCCCTTACGGTATCACTCACCTTTACAGCATTCATTTTCAAACATCTCGGCCTTTCCGATCGCAAACAGTCTCTTGGTCTTCCCGAGGGCAGCGTACGGGCTGTCATCGCGTTGAGCCTTATCCTCATTTTCATGATAAGTTCCCTGCTTCTGTTTGAGGAAGTCAGAGTTCTACCGACCAGTCAATATCGATCTATTACCCAAGAGCTGCTTAATGACATCCCGAAAGAACAGATTGCCTATATCCAACAAGTAAGTGTTCTTATCAACGGGACGAATGAAACACGCTATAATGTGGGGCGGATCATGGAAAATTCAAAGGCGAGTGAAGATCTGGCAAAACAGATCATCACCACCGTAAGCACGCTGGTCGTCGCTGTTTCCAGCTTCTACTTTGCAAGCAAGACGGTTGCGGCTGCCGCCGGCACGCCCGCGGTTTCCGTCCCGGTCCTCCGCAGTACCAGTCCTGCCGAGGGGAAGCGAAAAGAAGAGATCAAATTCAGGGTTTGTGGAAAGAATCTCGAACTCGCAAAGAATGTCAAACTCATCCGCGATTCGCTGGAAATCGCGTGCACGGGCGTCACGTCAAGTTCAACGAAGATCAAATGCACCTTAAAAATTCCCGAACAAAAGGAATATCCGGAAGGCAAATGGACGGTTGTCGTCATAAATTCCGATAAGGGGGAAGACCGGCTTGAAGGCGCCTTCACAATCCTGCCTGCGGCCGGCGCCTGACGGTTTCTTTCCTTTTTTCTTCTGGATTCTGCCCCCCCCGCCGGAGCCGGGGGCCATCGCACTGATAGCTATTATGCTTCATGAGAGAGAGGATAGTGATATCCAGCCTGTATAATCCATGATTGGGGTGACCCGCATCACGAAGGTGACTCTGTATCCATGACGCATGCAACGCTCGATGACTGGATCCGGGACAGGGCCATCCCGTTCTCCACCGGCCCGCCCGCTACGTTCGACGCGGCTGTCGACAGGCTCATCGTGTCCCTCGGCGATGCGATTGAGCTGCTCGGCTTCGGGGAAGCGCTTCACGGCGGCGAGGAGATCCTCCAACACAGGAACCGGCTCTTTGAGCGCCTCGTGGAAAAGCACGGCTACAGCGCGATTGCCGTCGAGAGCAGTTTTCCGAAAGGCCGCCTCGTCGACGAGTATATTGCCGGCCGGGGCCCGGCATCGTACGAAGAGGTGCAGGAGGCCGGCTTCAGCCACGGCTTCGGGCGGCTCGAGGCCAACCGCGAACTCGTGGAGTGGATGCGGACCTACAATGCGGATCCGTCCCATCGCGTGAGGCTCCGGTTCTACGGCTTCGACAGCCCGACAGAAATGACCGGCAGCGACAGCCCGCGCCGGTTACTGGATTTCGTGCTCGCGTATCTCGCCTCGGCGGACCCTGACGCAGGCACGGAGTTTCGCGGACGCATCGAGCCGCTGATCGGCCCGGACGCCAGGTGGGAGAATCCCGCTGCGATGATGGATCCGGCACAGTCGGTGGGCCTCTCCCCGGAGGCGACTGCGCTGCGGATCGCGACGGAAGATTTGATGACGGAACTGCAGGTGCGCCGGCCCGCGCTGGCGGCGACAAGCGGCGGTGATCGCTACCGGGAGGCCATGCAGCATGCAGTGGTCGCATGGCAGCTGCTGAACTACCATGCCGCGGTGGCAACGCCGGGTTCGACCGAGCGGATTGTCCGGCTGCTCGGCATGCGCGACGCGATGATGGCGGATAACCTGGCCTATATGATCTCCGCCGAGCAAGGCAGGGGGAAGGTGCTGGCCTTCGCGCACAACAGCCACCTGCGGCGGGGAAAGGCACAGTGGCAGCTGGGCCCCCACGCGCTCGCGTGGTGGACGGCGGGGGCGCACCTCAACGAGATGTTCGGCCCGCGCTATGCCGTCATCGGCTCGGCGGTGGGCGTGTCGGATGAAAACGGCATCGGAAGGCCCGAATCCGGCACGTTCGAGGCCCGGCTGGCTGCCGTGCCGGGAACGGGGCTGTTCATCCCGGTTCACGGCGGCGGGGAACTTGCAGCGGAGATCGCCTCGCTTCCGGCCCGTTCGGCCAGCACGAAGAACTCGACCTACTTCCCGCTCACTCCTCACAACGTCACCGACTTCGACTGGCTGGCGTTTCTGGAGGCAACGGGGTACAGCCGCGGCGGGCCGCCGCTGCAGTAGCAGGACGCAGGCACCCTATAAGGGTCGCTTTTTCAGCATGCATTCCTCCGCCATATCACCTTTCCAGCAGGCAACGATTATCGGTAAACAGTTCCCTTGATTTTCCTTTGGAACCAAAATGCCCGGTATCTTCGGAGCGGACGACTCGGGCATGAGGGAATGCTGCTATCCATCTGGCAGGCTCTTTTTTCCCGAAGGTGATGTCCCACATAGCCATGCGATCAGCACAGGCTTGTCCTCCGTCGCTCTACTAACCCGTGACAGTGAGGAGCCGGGTTTTCATGATTCCGCCCTCAACCTCTGTCGCGTAATTATGCACGACTTTATCAGTAATCGGTGATCATGAATGCAATTAGCGGATAATGCGGAGCAGGCAGGTTACCTTCAATGGACGAACTGGCATATATTGTACAAATTTCCCTGTCCGGGTTCCATTGATAGTACCATCAAACACCGATTATGAACGTGTTAACAAAATTATTTTAGATATTCTGATTAAGAATCCGAAAATATTGCCTGATGTTTCAAAAACGGAGGAATTGAAAATATTCAACATTTTTAAATTCAAGCCCGTCTCCGAAATGGATGTAACAACGTTTAAACCTCGTATTTTGTTCTCGGAGATGGAGTCCGGAAAAATAACGCCGAACATCAACTTCTGGATTAGTGATATCTCTGAAAAGATGAGATTATATCAGAAATATTAACAAAATTTGAAGAAAAATTTGATCTGGACGGGATAGGCATATAAACACATTCTATGTCTCGGCCTCCCGGCCCCACATTGCTGTTCCTGCGGAGACTTCGCGATATGCAGAACAGACATTTTTTGGGTTTTGGAGAATTCTTCAGCAATGCCGACAAGGTCTTTTTTCAATCCTGCCCTGAAGTCAGAGAAAAGCAGCGTGGTAGCTCCAGGGAAATGCTCCCCGAAGCACCGGTTATTGCTGCCGGCAGCAAAACGTCTCCGCGATTACAATCCGGGCCAAAATATAAATCCCTGTCCTGACATTCGGATCATAACGAGGCAGGGATTTTCCTGCCGCGTTATAGCAGGAGCTGGAACGATGACAGAAACGGTAGCATACGAGGAAGTTGGTCGAATCGGAGATGTCGAGCTCCGGAGATATCCGAAACTCCTGCTCGCGACCGTCACGGGATACGGCGACGGGGGCTTTTCACTCTTGTTCAACTACATATCCGGGGCCAATCGCCCGCGGGAAAAGATCCCGATGACTGCTCCCGTCATCACCTCCGAAAAGATCCCGATGACGACTCCCGTGGTATCCGAAGGCGGCAGCATCTCGTTCGTGCTGCCCGAAAGGTACCTGGAACAGGCGCCGCCGGAGCCGGAAGACCGGCAGATCAAACTTCAGGAGGTCCCCGCCCGGGATGTCGCCGTGATCCGCTTTCGTGGCTATGCCGATGACGCGACGGTGAAGCAGATGCAGGCGCAGCTTCTCTCTATCCTGCAGGCGAACGGTATCCGAAGCCTCGGAGAACCCTTCCTGATGCGCTACAACGCACCCATCACGCCTGGTTTCATGCGCAGGAACGAGGTTGGGATAGCGATCGAGAGGAGGGACGGATAAGGTACTGGCGAGTGCCGCTCAACTCTTCGCACCACAGATGCTACAGCAATCCAAAAAAATGTAATTCAGCACCGTGTCCTTTTTCCACGTATTGCCGGCACAACCTTTTTCATCAATTGTCATATTTTTTTAAGTACGAAATGCATGATGGCCATCATCGCACTCATCATAGCGCTCGTTACTGCTGCAGCCTGTATAACACCATTCTCGAGCAGTTCTTCATCGGGCGGTGTGCCGACCGCATTACAGGAGACTCCGTCAATTTCTCCGGCTATACCAGGGATACATAACCTAAGTGTCACTCCAATTGTCTCCACGGGCCACATTGAAGTGCTCGTTCAGGGCGGCTCGGATACGAACCTCACCATGCTCACCATTGATATCATCTCCCCATCAGGAACGAAGTCGACCCTGACGGTGAATATGCCACCAGGGGAGTCAAAATTAACGTCTGCAGCCTCAGGGATACAGCATATCGTGGTTACCGGGCAGTTTTCGGATGGAGCTCAACAGTCAGTGTATGATCACTACGTGGATGTTCCTCAGTAACCCCGGCATTGCTGATAGCCCTCGGGAAAAGAGGGATCGACCTCACGTTTTTAGGAGAGAGACGGTTAACAATTTTGAGGAGTGAGCGGTAGACCATGAAAATTACTATCATCTATGACAATACGGCTTTTCGGAAAGATCTTCAGGCAGACTGGGGTTTTTCCGCGTTGGTGGAAGTAGAAAATGGTCCCAGGATATTGTTCGATACCGGTGGAAATGGGAAAATTTTGCTCGGTAATATGGAAAAACTGGGAATTGATCCGTCGTCGATCGATGAAGTGTTCATTTCGCATTCCCATTTTGACCATATAGGAGGCCTTTCTGATTTCTTGAACGAAAATGACAGGGCAAAAATATATATTCCGCCGTCCTTTCGTGGATTGAGAGGACGAGATGTCATTACCATACCGCACCCGGCCAAAATTCATGAAAATATCTTTTCTACCGGTGAATTAGAGGAAATTGAGCAAAGCATGGGGGTTATTACCGCGAAGGGAATTGTCATGATTGTCGGCTGTGCTCACCCCCATATGGGTACCATTCTCGATACTGCGAGGCAATTCGGGAAAATCCATGGAATCGTCGGAGGGCTCCACGGGTTTCGTGACTTGGCATTATTCCGGGATCTGGAATTGCTGTGTCCCGTTCATTGCACCCGGCACAAAGCCGAACTGAAAAGACGGTATCCTAAAAAATATATTGAGGGCGGAGCCGGAAAGGTCATTGAGATGTAGATGAACCCCCGATAAGAATCCGCTCCAGCGCTGCTCCGCTGCACTCTGCGGTTCTCCGGGTCGGAGCAGACCTCGCCGAACTGAAAAATCTATTAAAAAATAGGTGTGGGCTCGCTGAGATTCAGACTCGGGACCTCCGCCGTGGGAAGACGAATTACGCTCCAGTTTTAATTATAGAGCCTCACTATTCCATAGCTACCAGGGCGCTTCCGATGGAAAAGTCCGTGTCATCCAAGCCTTCGGAGCCATAGCATCAGGCGGCTCTCAACGATGTATGGGAAAAGCACAAGGAGTTCTCGAAGTACACACGTCTCGTCTCTCCCCGCATACCTTTTCGCAGCATTTCAGTGCAGGGAAAGGATGCAGTCTACCGTCATCCCTCACTATTACTCGTATATCCTCTCGCAACCGCCATGTTACGCTTTGATCTGTTCCCGGATTAGCGCAACCGCCGTATCGGCTTCCGTTTTCTGCATGAATCCGAACTGCTTTTTTGCAGCCTTAACGGTCAGGATTACGTCACCCGTGATCAGCCCTTTCTTCGCTTCTGCACCCGTTATATCGGCATAGACCCAAAAGTCCGTATTCTCCTCTGTCGGGGGCTCACCGGCGGAGAAGATCGCCCGCTCGTTGGTCACGATCAGGAAATGCTTCCCGGTTCCGCAGTGGGCATGACCGTCTCCCTCGATCACCGCTCCTCCGAATACTCCCTTTACTTCCTCGCCGGATTGTGCAAGGAGCTTGAAACGACGGGTACATTCTTCCAGGTCGACCTTCGCTCCCACGAAAGTTCCCCGGGGATTCTTGGTGCTGTCCATACACGGTTGTGATCGACAACCATAAATAAAATTATTTCGTGAGAACTCCCTTCACCCGAATTATTCCTAGAATCAACAGATTTGTGTTCGGAGTGAATACAACGAAAATGATATGATATGGGATGGGTGGCAGCATTCGTACATATCTGCGGTTCTCGGGAGTCGAAGCAGACCTCACCGAACTAAAAAATCTCTTAAAAAATAGGTATGGGCTCGCTGAGATTCGAACTCAGGACCTCCGCCGTGTGAAGGCGACGTCATAACCAGCTAGACCACGAGCCC
>LKUD01000064.1 GCA_001412355.1 Methanoculleus sp. SDB | reverse complement strand
GATAACAAGCTAACGAGAAGATAAAAAAATGCTAAATATCAAAAAGGATTCAGGTGGAGGTGATGTACCATGTCATCGGAAGAGAATAAGGCCCTCGTCCGTCGGTTTATCGATGCCTATAACACGCGGAACCTGGATATTTTCGACGAACTGGTGGCCCCGGATTATATCGACCACACCCACGGGCAAACCGGCCTCGAAAGCTTCAAACAGCTCTTTTCGCTGGCGTTCGAGGCATTCCCCGACTGGCATGAGCATATTGAGGATATCATTGCAGAAGGGGATAAGGTGTGGGTCTGTGTCAGAGCGACGGGGACCCATACGGGCGAATGGAATATTTCCGGCGTCTCATTGCCCCCTACCGGCAGGAAAGTAACGATGATGATGGTATTCATCTGGCGTATCGCGGCCGGCAGGCTTGCGGAGGGGTGGGAAGTCGACAACGAAGTGAATTTTCTCAGACAGCTGGGTGCTATCGAATACACGGAAATGGGAAAACGACTCTTTCCGGACGATGCCGGGTAGGAGAATGCACCCCTTCCCTTCATGGTCTGGAGCATCCCCCCTTCCCCTTGGGCCCCTCCGCTACCGAGCGTGCACCTCCGCACTCCGCCGGATCTTCTTCTGGACCTTCTCCCACGTCCCGGTGACGAGGAAGCTCTCCTCCATGTAGCCGATCATCTTTTCAAACTTCTTCATCGGGATGGCCATGGTCAGCACGTCCGTCGGGACACAGGGGCGGGCCGAAGGGTCGAACATGCCGAGGACCGCCCTCGGGTGCTCCTTCTGCTGCTCGAGCCACGGGTAGTGGATGATCGACCCGCATCCCGCCCCGAAGGGACAGATGACCCCGCCGTTCGGGTCGGACTGGTCGAAATTGGCGAGGGTAAAGAGGCCCGAGAGCACTTCGGGCCGGGCAAAGAAGATCACGACCTCGGGGGTATCGTCGTCTGTCAGCAGGTCCCACCGCTTGAACGCATAGCACTTCCCTTCGGCGGGGATGTGTTCCCGGTGCCGGTCCATGTCATCCACGATTTCCGGCGTCCGTTTGTACCGCTCCCCCTCCACGACTCCGGGTTTTCCGCAGGAGAGGAAATAGCGGAATTCAGGGGCCCGTTCGGTCGCATAGCCGAGGTACCATTTCGCCCCGCTGCAGGAGAGCGATTCGTGATCGAAAATGAGGGAACGGCCTTTCCTGACCCGTGCAAGGTCGCAGACCAGGCACCGCCAGCCTTTCGGGACGGGGGCTCTTTGCAGGTTTTCGTCGGCCGCACCTATCCCGAACGTGATCGGGAGCTCCGACCCGTCAAAATACTCGTTCCACAACCCGGTAAACCGGTCACGCAGTGCGGTGTCCATAGGAGGTCGTTTCTGATGGCAGCGGGATAAAAGTATGGTGCGCCGGAAAATCCCCGCCGCTCCGTAGTCTGGTATCCCGCGGGTGCGTATCCCTCTGCGGGAGAATATCCTCATACGCCCCCCGATTCACTGTGCCATTTTATACATCTGTTCGGGAAGAATAGCGGTCATGGATTCGGTACTGAGCGTACCCCACTGGCTGATGTTGATAATGACGTTGGCAAGAGCTTCAGGGGACGGCAATTCAACGATTGCTACGAAATCATAGCGGCCAAGGGTATAGTAAAGGCTGATGAGGTTCCCGCCTGCCGATTGTATGATCTGTTGTGCCGTATCGTCCCGTTTTTTCGCTTCCTTCATTTTCGCGATGGCGATATCCGTCAATTTTCCCAGGACAATATAGAGTGTCATGATGAGCGGGATCGGGATTAAGGCAGATAAAAGTAATGGTGATGATTCCCATCGGAGAACGTGGAAGTGCTTCGGCAGCCGTTTGTGAAATCCGCAAAAAAAGAGAGGGGAGCCGCTCAATAATTTTCGCAGAAGAGCTCGAAATAGGCCTGCGGGTGGTCGCAGACCTGACATTTCTCCGGGGCTTCTCTCCCCTCGTGGACATGCCCGCAGTTCCTGCAGTACCAGAGCGTCGGAGTGTCACGGGCAAAGACGGTGCCCTGCACCATGGCTGCGAGCAACTTCCGGTAGCGCTGCTCGTGGTGCGCTTCGACCGTGGCAACCTGCCGGAAGAGGTGTGCGATCTCCGTAAATCCCTCCTCTTCCGCAACGCCGGCAAAGTCCGGGTAGAGGGTGTCCCACTCGTGCTTCTCGCCCTCGGCAGCGGCCAGCAGGTTATCCCGGGTCGTTCCGATCATGCCGGCGGGGTATGCCGCGACGATCTCGGCAGCGCCGCCCTTGAGCTGCTTGAAGAAGAGCTTGCCGTGCTCCTTCTCCTCGTCCGCAGTCTTCTGGAAGATTGCCGATATCTGCTCGTATCCTTCCTTCTTTGCCACGCTCGCAAAAAACGTGTACCGGTTGCGGGCCTGCGACTCGCCGGCAAATGCGGCGAGCAGGCATTTTTCCGTTTTACTGCCTTTGAACTTCATGCTATCCTGCAAAGAATATCTGCCCGTCACCGATATACCTTGCTGTCAGCATACCCCGGATATTCGCGGAGCCTGAGACATCGCCCTCTCTCGATCACGACCTCTTCCCGGCTGGGAACGAGGATGAACAAAAGATCGCCGGACTGTTCCCCGGCACCCCCCAAAAAAGGCGATCCCGTCCCTATCCGGCATCTGATAATCTGAAACGATGGCGTCCGTCGAGAGGAACGACAGGGAGTCCGGTGCCTCCTCTGCCGATGTCGCTATCCCGACGCAATATTCCCCGGACCGTTCTCAGAAAGTCGTGCTTTGTCGGGAACTTCCGGCTCATCATCGGCACGGAGCACAGGGACTGTATAAGCCTTCAGTCCCATTCCCTGTCATGCGCCACGCCGCTTCCGGCACCCGGATCTCGAACCTCGCACCTTTCCCGGGCTCACCGGTCTCGGAAATCCCGATGCCGGTCAGGGAAAGAATCTCCCGGACAAGGAACATCCCGAGGCCGGTGTTCATTCCGAATCCGCGTTCGAAGATTAGTTTCTTCTCCCCGGCAGGGATGCCCACCCCGTTGTCCTCCCAGACAACGAGAAGATCCCCATCCGACGTATGGCATGATGCCCGAATCTCTGTCACCCGTTCCCCATGGCGGATTGCGTTGTCAAGGAGGTTGGAAAAGACCTTCTCCAGCATCGGATCTGCAAATACACGGACACCCTCTACGTCGGCGGTCAGGCAGACTGTTGCCGGGAGCTGGCGTGGCATGACGGTGGCGAGATCAATCCATCGCGGCTCATGAGTACCGATATCCTCGTAGATCTTAGTGAATTCGATCTGGGACCGGATTGCCGTGAGGGCGGATTCGATCTTTCCCAGGTGCCCGGCCAGCGCCGGGTCGTCAATGTTCGTCTCCGCGATCTGTAGAAACCCGTGAGCGATCGCGACTTTGTTGAGGATATCGTGCCGGGTAATACCGGTCAGCAGGTTGAGCTGGCGGTTCGCCCGGCGGAGGGCTTCTTCGGCTTTTTTGCGTTCGGTGATATCCACGGCGAAGCCCCGGAAACCCTCCCGCTTCCCGGCAGTTCCGGTCAGTGACGGGCGGATCTCGATCGTCATGTCATGCCCGTCACGATGGCGGCCATGCACTTCGAGAGGTGAGAGCGATCCTTTGAGGGTACTATAGCGATGAAATTCCTGCATTGCATAGGATTTACCCTCATCCGCAAGCAATGTGATCATTGATTGTCCGATGAGCTCTTCCGGTGCATACCCCATGATTGCCTCGACCCGCGGACTGATATAGAGGAAATTCCCCTGCAGGTCGATCTCCCAGATCATGTCCGGCGAGGTCTCCACCAGAGACCGGAACGTCTCCTCGCTCTCGCGGAGTGCCTCTTGTGCCTTTCTTCGTTCGGTGATGTCCCTCATCACGCCGACCACGCCGGTGGGGTGATTTTCGCGGTCAAATGTGGGGGAGATAACTGTCTCAGTCCAGACCGTGGATCCGTCCTTTTTGTAGAATTCAAGTTCCATGGCCTGGTAGGGGGGGGCTGTAGTTTTTTCATGCAGCGCATGACGTTCCTGCTCCCGGCGCTGCGTGATGGTCCGGTAGGATGCGGGGGTCAGGGCGTCATGAATCGATTCGGCAAGCGCTTCTTCGGGCGAAAGCCCCCTGAGCGCAGTGACCGAGGGCGAGATATATGTAAGATGCATATCCAGGTCGGCGGTAAAGATGACATCATAGACATGGTCTGCCAGCAGGCGGTACTTCGCTTCGCTCTCCCGCATCGCTTTTTCAGCCTTTATTCGTTCGGAAACGTCTTTGAGAATACCGAGAAGTGCCGGCTGGTTCTGGTAGAGGATCTGGTTGACAAAGAACTCGCATTCCCGTTCTTCACCGCTTTTCAAGACGATTCGCGCGGTAAAGTCAGGAGGGGGAGTTCCTCCGGAGAGCCTCAGTTTCGCGTTTTCCTGCAGGCGGGACCGGTCATCGGGATGAACAAGGTCCCAGATGTCCATGCTGATGAGTTCGTCATAGGTATAGCCGGTGAGTTCCGTTGTCCTGCGGTTGGCAAAAAGGATCCGGCTGCCACGGTAAATATATACGACATTATCGCTGTTCTCGACCACGAGCCGGTATTTCTCCTCGCTCTCCCGGAGTTCTCCATCCATTTTTTTCCGTGCGGAAATATCGTTCATGACGCCGCGGAAGCCGGCAAGGTTCCCGTTCCGGTACACCGGCACCGCATTGATGAGAACCGGAATACTGCTGCCATCCTTCCGTATGACGGTATATTCCTTTGATTCCCGGGGTATCCCGCTGAGGAGTTTTTCGATGTGTTCCCGTACCCGTCCGTGCTGGGAAGGTTCTATGATCGACAAGGCATGTACGCCGTCTTTGAGATCCTCTTCGGTATATCCCAGCGTGGTGAATGTATGCTGGTTTGCATAGGTAACCTGAAAATCGCGGTCCATTTCAAAGACCATCTGCGGGAGGAGATCGGCAAGCTCGCGGTACTTCGCTTCGCTCTCGCGCACGCCATGTGCCTCCCGTATTTCACTGGTGATATCCTGCGCAATCGAACCGAACCGGAATCCCTTGTCGGTCCTGATGGGAAAGCTTACCTGCCGGTGGAAGACCCGGGTCCCGTCGGGACGCTCCGTTTCGATAATCCGGGGTTTATCGAAGATCGGGATCCCCGTACTGAGCATAGCACGGATCTTCTCCTCAAACGCTGCACGGTAGGCTTCGGTTCGCTTCTCGCGAGGGAGCATGCGGAATGTCACGTCTGCCAGCGAGCTGCCGAGGGCTTCTTCTTTTGGGATGCCGGTGATCCGTTCAGCTGCGGGATTCCATTCGATCACCGTTCCCTCTTCATCGACCAGTGTGACCGATTCACTGGTCGTCTCGAAGAATGAACGGAGCCGGGACTCGCTGTCTGCCAGTGCTCCCAGCGCCAGCTTCTGCCCGGTGATATCCCGTCCGACCACCTGGTATTCGAGTGGGCTTCCCCTGATGTCGAACAACGCACGGACCGAGAAGAGCTGCCAGTACGTCTTCCGGTCGCTGCCCGTGACCTTATGCTCCATCTCGCGAATTGGTGTTTCCGGTGTGAGCGATGCAAGAAATGTATCCATTCTCTCATCCTCTCCCATCTGCATGAGGTCGTGGATCTTCTTTCCCTCGATATCGGCCAGGGCGAGCACGGGGTGGAAGTACTGCCGGTAGGCTTCGTTGATGAACGTAACAATGCCATCCGGGGTGAACCGGCAGATCATCTCGGTCTGGTCATTGACAATGGTGCGGTACCGCTCCTCACTCTCCTGCAACGACATTTCCGCACGACGCCGTTGGACCGCCTGCCTGACTTTATGGGCGAGTTCTGCGAACTGCGCCCGCGGCTGGCCGCCTTTCTGGATGTAGAAATCCGCACCGTTGTTGATCGCTTCGATAACCACTTCTTCACGGCCCCGGCCGGTGAAGAGGATGAACGGAATGCCGTTGCCCGAACGTCTCACCTGTTGCAGAAATTCGATGCCATCCATCTCGGGCATCTGGTAGTCGGAGATGATGGCGTCATACCGCTCCGTGGGAATGCAGGTGAGAGCTTCCGTGGCCGAAGTGAGGGTATCGACGGCAAACTCGCCTTCTTTTTCCAGAAAGAGTTTGGCGATATCAAGAAGGGCGGATTCGTCATCGACGTAGAGGACGTGTATGGTATCCTGCATTATTCACACGTCCCGGTCGAATGCCATTTCTCTGCGGGCATGGTCAGATATCCGGTGATGGGAAAAAGGGAGGAAGTGCTTTCCTGTTCTTCCGGAATAATAAGGGTAGTGGAGAAAACGCCGTATGAGCACATTGTAGCCCTGCCTTGCTGAATATAATGCCCTTACCGGGAGGGTCCGGTGGTGGCTTGTGTATGGCCATCAAGACCTGTCCCAGGGGAGAGAGCAGAAATTGAGAGCGGTTTTGTCCGGGGTTGCACGGAGGCGGGAGGCATACCCGTACCCCTGACCCGAGATCAATTTGGTCCGGAGGATAAAAAAATTAATGAAATCTGCACTGCCGGCAGAGATGATTTTTTATGGCCACAAATATGGCGGGAACCGGCTTCGGTTCTGATCCGGCCGGGCGTTGGAACGGAGGGTGCCGGGACGACCACAAATTACATACAATCCTGAAATTAACATGATATATGGAAAATAATCCGATTTTTACAATTTTTGAATCGTTTCCCCGGCAGGGGGCGGGGGATGATGAGCACACGGAAAAGGCATTTTCAATCATCGCAGAACCACTACAAGGAGGTGGTGAGATCCTTGATGTCGGCTGCGGGAAGGGTGTACAGACGATGGCCCTTGCCCGCCTGTGCCCGTTCTGCAACATCATAGCGACCGATATACACCAGCCCTACCTCGATGCGGTGGATGAAAAAAGTGCAGCCGAAGGTTTTTCCGGGAGAGTTACAACGGTCCGTGCGTCCATGGACGATCTTCCCTTTGGAGAGGAGTCGTTCGATATTATTTGGGCGGAAGGATGCGCATCCATCATCGGCATCGAAAATGCCGTCAGGTACTGGAAAAAACTCCTGAAACAGGGCGGATACATAATGATCTCGGATATATTCTGGTTTACGGAGACCCCCTCCGACGAGGCACGGGAATTCTTCGCCGAATTCCATCCCGCAATGATGACCGAAGAGAAAGGATTCGAGATCATCCGGAATGCCGGGCTCGAGCTGGTTGGATCCTTCCGGCTCCCGTCACGAGTATGGGAAGAAAGTTTCTACGGTAGATTGAGGGCGAAGTTTGGAGAACTCGAAGAGGAATTTGCGGATGATGCGGGTGCCCTGATGGTAATCGAGGGGTTGAAACGGCAGACCGGAATCTTTGAGAAATACCCGGAGGAGTTCGGGAATACCTATATGGTAATGAGAAAACCACTGTGAAGAATATTGGATGAAATCACTTCTTTTTTCACGTTTTAATAACTATTGTGAGAATGTCAACAGACAGAATTGCTTATTTTAACCATCAAAATAAGCCCTGTCGTCATCGGTCAAGGGTTCTTGCCTTGAAGGTTGAATCCCTCACCATAATAAAAATGCCTGCATTATCGATCGGGTGACGAGAGCATCGCCACCAAGAGCAGCGGGTGGGCGCATGACGATTGCGAGATTTATCCCAAACAGTGAGTTCGAATCTCCCCCCTCGCATTTTGATTTTGGGTTATAGTTATCTCGAAAAAATGAAACCGCAAAATCGTGAAGTGACATCACTTTTCTGAAGGGCGAAACATTGTTCATCAATGTTACAAAAAACGTCTTAAAAAATTGAGAGAATTTTTGAAAGATTTTTACGTTCCCCACATCCAGAAGAGGGCCCGGACGTCTCCAAATCCGATGAACCCATTGCCATCGTAATCGAAGCACGCGATCGGTTCATTCGCAGGAATCCAGACATCATAATACTCGAAGAACAGGCGAATGTCGCCGAAACTAAAGACACCGTCGCCGTTCACATCCTCGTAGAAGCCGTCATTATCGAGGTCCTGCGGTGGATTGGTGCAGCCGGGGAGGGGGTTGGTTATGTTGGCAATTCTAAATACCGCTTCTTGTTCTGTTTCAACATTTCCTGCATTATCAGTTGAGAAATAATAAATCGTCGTTTCGCCAACATCTAAAATAGTAAAGGGACTTGCATATGTGGACC
This sequence comes from Methanoculleus sp. SDB, assembly GCA_001412355.1. NCBI lineage: Archaea > Methanobacteriati > Methanobacteriota > Methanomicrobia > Methanomicrobiales > Methanomicrobiaceae > Methanoculleus > Methanoculleus sp. SDB. The sequence goes on along the minus strand of LKUD01000064.1, from coordinate 2,696 downwards.
ATGGGGTACCATTGATACTGTATTGCGTATTATTGATGCCTGATCCTCCAGTGTTGTCTATAGAAATAAGAGTGACATTAACGCTGGATGAATAACAATTATTTTCTAATGTTCCTTCTAGTAATATCGAAGTTGCTGGTGCAATGACATCATCAGTTGGGAAATCAGATTCATTATAGATTGCAGCAATTAATGAATAAGGTTCACCTGCATCCGGTACATCGATTGCATTAATTCTAATAGACCAAATTCCCTCTTCCGGTGAGGAAATTAAATAATAGATGCTGTTCTCATTTTCATAAAATCCTATCACGGGATCAATATTTTCCTGGAGTGTCTGCCCGCTTGGCGAAACAATTGTCATACCGAGTTGACTTCCTAAATATGTAAGAGTATATTCCAATTCATTGATATTTGCGCCGACAGGAATGTACAAGGCCAAACACATCCCTTTTTTAAGGACACCTCCGTTCCCCTCTTGTGCTTTAAATTTAAGATCGAATTCGGAATCTGTCGAAGGTGCATTATTCATACATGCTTTAGAAGGATCCTTGAGATATTCAATTATCCGAGAAATTACAGTGGCATTGTTCGTTGTTGTGTTATGCGTTAGCCCCTCATAGCAATCGATACCCTTTCCCGCAAGTTGGCTCTGCTCAAGTGCAACGACTCCATCGCCAAGATATGTTCTCCAGTATTTTCTCTTTCCATCGACAAATTTCATTGCAATTGTTTTCCCACCAAATCCTAATTCAATGGAACCAAATAATTTTATCCTGCTAAATGATGCATCTTCATTTTCATTTATTCCAACGATAACGCGATAAAGAACACCATTATCAAGGTTATTATCATTTAATGTTTCGACTTCAGTGCTAGAGGTTTTCATGGCTTTTACTGCCGGTTTTGTCCCGATGAGATTATGGACAAACAACCCAAGCCAGTCGGGCACGAGCGGATCACCCTTATCAGCGAGTGCAGCGCCATGGTTCACGGGATTGATACCTATCCACTGTCTCACGCTATCAGATCCTCCCATTTCTTCCATATACCATCGTGTAACCATAGCACCCATGGAATGACAGATGATGTCATATTTCCCGGAATATCCGCCGTTATATCCCAATCCAATAATTTTTTCTGAATTTAAACATAATTCTCCAATTTCTTGCTCTAATTCTTGAGCATAGCCGATTGGATTTCCTGTTGCTCCATCTTCAGAATAATCAAATACATAATATGGAATTGCATTATTTTCCAACTCAACAATGAGTTCATTCCAATTATTGGGGGATCCTCGCCATCCATGAACCAGGATCACAGGAAGTGGTTTAATCTGAACAGTTTGTGCCGTAGAATTTGTTTCTCCGTCATTATCTTCAACAGTTAATGTTACCAAATAGTCTCCGGGTTTGGAATAATGGTGCTTAATCACCATGCCATCTACAATCGTTTGATCTCCGAAATCCCAGTGATAATTTACAATCACACCATCTTGATCGTATGAAGAAGAGGCATTAAAAGTGATATTTTCTTCAACAATAATCTCTCCAACTATTAGAGGAGATTCTTGAAGGACCTCAAATTGCGCTACTGGTGGCTGGTTTAAAGAGTCAACGGTAATAGTAATGGCCTCTGAATCACTCAGTGGTGGAGTTCCGTTGTCCATAACCTCAAAGAGCACATTTTCATAGACACCAGCCTGTGTGGCGTCAGGCAACCAAGTAAATTTTTGAATCGAAGGATTGAAACTTGCTCCGAGCGGGAGATTAGTTGCATAGAAAGTGAGCGCATCGCCATCGGGATCAGATGCAGTGATGGTGAATTCAAGTGTTTCACCTGCTAAAATTTCTTTATTTCCTATCGGATCCAGAACCGGTGGGCTGTTTGGTTGTGTTGACCCTGATATCAGTTCAATCTGTGTTGTAATTGCGACATATTCTTCATATGTTGTTGTCTCCGCAGGGATTCCTTCGGGAACGGGATTTTGCGACTTTAAACTGGTTGTAAGGATTTGAACATTAATTTCATCTGAAAGGCTTATCGGCACACTCTCCGATCCGCCTACACTACCTGCTCCGATTCCAATCGATCCTTGTCCGTTCGCAACAAGGGTGAGGGGGAGGGGTATGTGCTGGGCCGATGCCCAAGGATCAAAGGGGAGAACGGGTCGCTGATAATTGACAATAAGATGTGCACTATCGTAGTTACTCAGATCGTAATCCGATAAATCGTAGTGAGCAAAGTATTCGTACCCAATGTTATACACATCCAAGAAAGAAGATTGTATATCAACAATTCCCCGCTGTCCAGCATATCCTGCTTGGCTCCCACTAAACGATGTCTGTGATCCCGTACTATTAACATAATCTTCCCATGAAGTGGTTCTCACAGCATCATAATTCGCTTTATAGCCGTTATCATAAGAAGTATAGGTTATATATCCTGATGAATCAGGGGAAATAGCCGTAATATCCTCAGCAGAACAAAATGACGGTAGAAATGATAAAAGGATAATTCCAAATACTACACAAATAAATCCATGCTGATTTAATGTCATGACATTCCTCATATATTAATAGATTTTTCGTTTAGCTTTACGTTCCCCACATCCAGAAGAGGGCCCGCACGTCTCCAAACCCAATGAAACCATTGCCATCGTAATCGAAACACTCGATCGGTTCGTTGGCCGGCAC
>LKUD01000063.1 GCA_001412355.1 Methanoculleus sp. SDB | reverse complement strand
TGCTCCGGCCGTGGGAACCGACGACGATGAGGGAGACACGCTCCGCATCTGCAATCCGCACGATCTCGGTTGCGGGAATGCCGTCGATAAGACGGGGCGTCACCGCAAGTCCCGCATCCTCAAGGGCGAGCCTGATGTCGTTCATCTCCCGGCGGGCGTTCTCCCGCATGAACCGGATCACTTCCGCCTCGTAGTCCCCCTCCCGGTCAAGGAATCCCGACGGCTGCGAGAGCACGACATTCACGTCCCGCTCGTCGATCACATGCAGGAGGACAACATGCGTGCACCCGGCATCCTTCAGCCGGCGAACATAGTCGAGCGCCCGGGCGGACGTCCCGGAAAAGTCCGTGGCAAAGAGTATCCTGTCAAAGAGCATGGTAACATTCCACGATAAAACGGGTCGTCCGCAAGAACCATAAGCCCTTGGGGGGATACCTGAAGAGTACCGGCCGGATTTTTCACGATGCGATCGGAAACAGAGGGAGGCTGAGATTGGGCATGCAACAGGACACCGAACCACGGGCCGAAGACTACGACGACCTCGCCGCCCGCACAATTCCCGACTTCGATCTCTTCTACGCAACCGTTGCGGATGCACTCCCGGAAACGTGCGAAAAGGTGCTCGAGCTCGGGTGCGGCACCGGCATCCTCACCGCACGGATACGCAACGCTTACCCCGCCGCGGCGGTAACCTGCATCGACAGCTCTCCGGCGATGCTCGCCGTCGCCCGCGAAAAACCTGAGCTGGAAGTCGTCTCTTTTATCGGGGGTGATATCAGGGGTCCGTGGCCCGCTGGCCCCTACGACGCCGTGGTGAGTGCCTTCTGTCTCATCGCACTTGACCCGGAGGAACGGCAGGCGACGATCACGCGGGCATATGACGTGCTTCGCCCCGGCGGCGTCTTCGTCACCGGCTGCGTCTTCAGGCCCGAAAGAAGGGAAGAGGAGATGCAGTTCATCGCCGACTGGGAGAGGTTCATGCGGAATGCCGGCCTCGACGCCGCGGAGATCAGACGAGAGCTGACATCATGGGACGGTGCCCGGGGACGAATTCCCACCCGGGAGATGTTTCTGACAATGCTGGAGGCCGCGGGCTTCGGACGGATCCGGTGGCCGTATTTAAAAGGGCTGTACGGCGTCGTGGTCGCAGAACGCTGAGCAGGGAGCACCGGGCGCAGCCGTTCCTTCCCCGGGGCGTGAGAAAGATGGAAGGGAGCACGCTGCGGGGCGATGTAATGGATACAGCGCTGTTTCATCCGTATCTGAGGGCCTCCTTGCCTGCGAACATAGATATTTACCCTTCCCAAAAAGAGAAGTACTGCAAACAGGCACCCTGACAGCTGCTCAGCCGGGAATTCGGGCCCGGCAACCGGTTTCAAACAGGCAGTCTTTTCAGGTGTGCTTTCGAAAAATTGTGGAAGCGGGAGTTAGATACGATGTGCATCGCAGTGCCGGCTGAAGTGCTGGAAATAAAAGAGGGAAATATCGGCGTCGTCGACTACGGTGACCTGCAGCAGGAAGTTCGCCTGGATCTCGTTGATGTCGAGGTAGGGGAATTTGTCCTTGTCCACGTGGGATTTGCCATCCAGAAACTGAGCAGGGAAGAGGCGCTCCAGACCCGCGAGATCTTCCGGCAGGTCTACGCTGCGATGGAGGAGTAATGCACGAGTACAGCATCGCATACGATATCTATGCGACGGCTCGCCGTGCCGCCCTCGAACACGGGGCAACCGAAGTCAAGAAAGTGTACGTGGACGTCGGCGAGATGTCTATGATCAATCCCGAGCAGGTCGTATTCCTTTTCGGAACATTCGGCGAAGAGGATCATCTCTTTGCGGAAACAGTCCTCGAATGCCGGAATGTTCCGGCAGAAACACGCTGCGACTGCGGCTATGAGGGAACAGAACGCTATGTCTGTCCCGTATGCGGAAAACTCCCCCATATTACCCGGGGACAGGAAATTGTCGTTACCAACATTGAAATAGAAGTGGATGAAGCATGAAAGTCAATCTGATGCACGGCGCCGGCGGGGAGGTAATGGGCGAACTGCTCGGGACACTCACCCGGTTTTCCCACAATAACGCCGGAGGTATCGGCCTCGAAGCACTGGACGACGGCGCGGTATTCCCTCTCGGCGGGCAGAATATCGTGTTCACCACGGACTCCCATGTCGTGAAGCCGATCTTTTTCCCGGGAGGCGATATCGGGCGCATCGCGGTATCCGGCACGATCAATGACCTCGCAATGATGGGGGGGCGGCCTATCGCGCTCTCCTGCGGCATGCTCATCGAAGAGGGGTTCGAGGTGGCCGATCTGGAGCGTATCGTCGCCTCGATGGACGAAGCGCTCGGTGAGTGCGGGGCGGCGCTCGTGACCGGCGATACGAAGGTGCTGGAGAAGGGGGCGCTTGACGGCATTGCCATCAACACGGCGGGTATCGGGGTAGCCGCACGTCCGGTGAGGGACAGCGGCCTTCGTCCGGGCGACGTGATCATCGTCAGCGGAACACTGGGCGATCACGGCCTCGCCATCATGGCGCACCGGGAAGGGTTTGATCTCGGCGAACAGATCCTCTCCGATGTCGCCCCCCTCTGGACGCTTGTCGAGCAGGCACTTGCCGCGGGTGATATTCACGCCATGAAAGACCCGACCCGGGGCGGATTTGCCAATGCCATCAACGAAATGGCACGAAAGAGCGGTGTCGGCATCAGGATCCGGGAGGAGGCGCTCCCGATCCGGCGAAGTGTCAGATCGGCCGGGGAAATGCTCGGCATCGATCCCCTTGACGTGGCAAACGAGGGGAAGGTGGTGATGGGAGTCGACGCCGGTGACGCTCCTGCAATCCTGCAGGCGCTCCGCAGCCACCGGTACGGCAGGGACGCCGTCATCGTCGGAACCGTCACCGAAGGCCGGCATGTCATCATGGAGACCGCAATCGGCGGGGAGCGGTTCATCGAACCGCCGGTGGGCGATCCTGTCCCGCGGGTCTGCTGACGGGCGGGACGGCGGCGTTCTGCCGGGGCGAACCGGACCACACCTTTTTTACGGAGGAAAACTCCATGCGACACGGAGAGCAGATGGCAGGGGCCGGACGATTCGACATACGGCAGGTGGCGTCATGGGATGTCGGGGACATCGCCGACCTCTACCGGGAAGGGGGATGGTGGTGCGAGGAGTGGGATCCCGGCGCCCTGCAGGCCCTCATCGCGGGTAGTTTCTCATTTGTCGTCGCGGTTGATCGCGAAACCGGACGGGCTGTCGGCATGGGCCGGGTGATCTCGGACGGCATTTCGGATGCGTATGTTCAGGATCTCGTCGTCCGTGCCGCCTGCCGCGGACAGGGAATCGGAGAGAGAATTCTCTCCCTGCTCGTCAGTACCTGCACGGACGCGGGCATCTCGTGGATTGCTCTGATTGCAGAGCCTGAAACCGAAAGCTTTTACCGTTCCCGCGGATTTTTGGTGATGGAAGGATACACGCCAATGAAATTTGGCGGAGATGACGATGCATGCTCACAGTAAGCGACTTTACACCCGTAACCCTCTCCGACCGCGGCACATTCATCCGCCATTACCGGAAATATCTCCAGGAGCATAGTGACAATGCATTCACCAACATGGTCTGCTGGAATCACTATGCCGATTACCGGTTCGCGCAGGTAAAAAATTCCATCATTATTTCCAGCACCGTGGATGGCCAGACATCATTCCGGACTCCCATCGGGCCGCGGGATCCCGGGTTGCTCAGGGAGGTCCTCCGCCTCGCCGCAGCGGAAGGAGGGGAGAATCCCTTCTATATCTTCGGTTCCGCGGCAAAAGAATGGGTGGCGAGCCAGTATCCGGCGATGACGCTGTACCCGGACAGGGATTATTACGACTATGTCTATGCAACGGCCGATCTTGCCCGGCTCCCGGGAAAGAAATATCTCTCGATACGCCGCCAGCTCAATAAATTCAGGAAGAACTGCGACTACCGGATCGAATCCGTCACCCGGGGAAACATCGGCGATCTCTATGAATTCCTTCTGAAATGGTGCGAATGGAAACATTGCGACGAAACACCGGTACTTGCGCATGAAAAAGCCGCGGTGCTCTATGCAATGGACCATTTCTTCGACCTGGAACTCTCGGCGGCCGTCTTCCGTGTCGGGGGGAAAATCGCCGGCATGGCGATGTTCGACGAACTGAACCCTGAAACAGCCGTCGTTCATTTCGAAAAGGGTCTTCCCGACTGCGAGGGTGTCTACAAGGGAATCAATCAGGAGACGGCACATCTCCTGTTTGATCGCTACCGCTACATCAACAGGGAATCGGACCTTGGCGTGCCGGGGCTGCGTGAGGCGAAACTGCGATACCATCCCGATCATCTTGTCGAGGTCTGGTATGCAAAAAAAGATGAAATCCGGATCTGATATGAACATACGGGAGAGACCGGACGTCGTGCCGGAACCGGTGTGAGAGTCATGAAATCCGTAGCCGATCTGTTGATGAAAAATGTAGCGATTCCCGGAGGGCGCATCGCCGATATCGCCATCCGGGACGGGATTGTCGGCCACGTAGGTGCGGGCCTCCGGGCGGAAACCATCATCGATGCGACCGGATTTCTCTGCCTCCCGGGAGGCGTTGACATGCATGTGCACATGCGTGGCGGCGTGCAGGCGCAGAAGGAGACATGGGCAACCGGCACCAGGAGTGCACTGGCAGGGGGCGTGACGGTCGTCATCGACCAGCCGAACCAGTTACCGCCGGTGGCCGACATTCCGACGCTAAAAGCCAGGATCAGGGAAGCAAAACAGGAATCGCTCTGCAACTTCGGGATCAACGGAAGCGTCTCGCGCGATGCAGATATCGAAGGGATGTGGCGAGCCGGTGTGACGGCCTTCGGCGAAACATTCGCCGCACCATCCAGCTACGGGGAAGCCATCGGCCACACCGAGCTCGCTTCCCTGCTCGGAAGGATCCGACGCCTCGGCGGACTGGCGACCATCCATGCGGAGGACGTGCTCATCGGCATGGACGACTCGCTGTCCGCCCACAATGCGCTCCGCCCCGGAACAGGTGAAGCGCAGACGGTCGCCCGCATCGGGGCACTGGCACCGGACGGCATGGCGCTTCACTACTGCCATCTCTCCTGCATCCACTCGATCGACGTGGCCGCGGGTTCCGTCGAAGTGACTCCCCATCACCTCTTCCTCTCCTACGAGATGTTCGATGATGACGACGGGCGCGCAAAAGTCAATCCGCCGCTCAGGCGGGAGAAGGCACGGAGCAAGGTATGGTCGCGATGGGACCGGATCGACGTCGTCGCCTCCGATCATGCGCCGCACACCCTCCCCGAGAAATCCGTGGCCTTTGCCGATGCGCCCTCCGGCATTCCCGGTGTCGAAACCATGATCCCCCTGCTGCTTGCCGCCGTGCTGGAGGGCCGGATTTCGCTTGCATCTCTGATAGACAAGACGTCGTATACGCCCTGCAGGCTGCTGGGCATTCCATGCGCCGGATTTGTTCCGGGAGTGCGGGCGGATTTCGCACTGTTCCCCCGAAAAAAGGATCGCGTCGATCCCGACGCGCTTCACAGCAGGGCGGGGTGGACGCCGTACGAGGGAATGGAGGCGGTCTTTCCCGCGCAGGTGATTATGAACGGCGGGATCGCCTACCATGACGGCGAATTTACGGGTTCTCCCGGTACCTGGGTACCGGGGCGTGGTTATATGGGGGATCAATCCCAGATATGATATGCCGATACAGCGCACCACATAGGTCCCCGGGCGATCGATTGACAGGTGTCTGGAGATGAACCATGGGACAACCCGGGTGCGCGACAGGCACGCCCGGCAGGGTAAAAACGGGTGAAGGACGGCACCATGCCACTTGTGATCCCTGTTTGTTAATGCCGGGCGACATTCATTTTGGGATTCGCGGACATGACCGACAACTCTCTTGCCGATGCACTCTCCGAAGCCGAAAGAGGCGTCATCCTCACCGTCGAAGTATCCGCCGGTGCAAAAAAAGAGCAGTTTCCCGCAGGATACAACGAGTGGCGACGATCGATCCAGTGTCATGTCAGGGCCCCTCCGATCGGGGGAAAGGCGAACACGGCGGTCATCAGGTGCGTATCCGCGGCCACCGGCATTCCAAAACGCGACATCTCGATTGTCAGCGGCGCCACCTCTCCGGTGAAGAGGATCCTGATCACCGGCATCAGCCGTGCCGACCTGCTTGCACGACTGTCGCCGCCTGGCTGAGCAAGGAACGGCCCACCCGTGCCGGGTGACCGGGCAGGCGGATGAAACGCCGAAAATAGCCTGTTTTTCCTTCCGGAGCATGTGCCGTGCATTTGTTTATATAATTGCACAAATAATAGACACGTGCCTTATGTACAGGTTTATTCATATTCTCAGGCTCATGAATACTGGCATGTGTAAACCTGGAGGTGATATTACATGTATTCACCGGAAACTACCAAATATCTTATTCATATGTACCTTGAAGCAGAGGGGGTGGTCGAGAAATCTGATGTAGTTGGCGCCATCTTTGGCCAGACTGAAGGATTACTCGGCGAAGACCTGGATCTGCGGGATCTCCAGCGGACAGGCAGGGTGGGACGGATAGACGTCCAGACAACCAGCAGGAAGGGGGAGACAAAAGGAGAGATTTTAATCTCTTCCTCGCTCGACAAGGCCGAAACGGCACTCCTCTCCGCATCGCTTGAGACCATCGACCGCGTCGGCCCCTGCAACGCACGGGTATCGGTTGAACGGATCGAAGATATCCGCATCACGAAACGGAGAAAGATACTGGAACGGGCGAAGGAACTCCTGCTCGAACAGTTCGATGAGGGAACGATAAACTCGAACGAACTGCTTGACATCGTCCGCGAATACACGCGGATCGAGAAAGTCGCCAGTATCGGGGAGGAAAAACTTCCGGCCGGGCCGAACGTCATGGACTCGGACGCCATCATCGTGGTTGAAGGGCGTGCGGATGTCATCAATCTGCTTCGGTACGGCATCAAGAATGCCGTGGCGGTGGAAGGGACCAATGTACCCGATACCATCATCTCGCTCTGCGAAAGCAAGACGGCCACCGCCTTTCTCGACGGTGACCGCGGAGGCGACCTGATACTCTCCGAACTTCTGCAGGTGACGGATATCGATTTTGTGGCATTTGCCCGGCGTGGGAGGAGTGTCGAGGCGATGTCGCGGAAGGAGATCATCAAGGCGCTCCGGAATAAAGTGCCGGTCGAATTCATCGCCGACGTGAAAAGGGAAGGGGAACCGGAAAAAACCGCCCGGCGCCCCGCGATTCCGCCGGTCGTACCGGTGGGAGAGGATGTCAGGCTGGAGAGTCGGGGAGAAGAGAAGGAAACGGCACGAACGGGTGAAGAATCCCGGGCGGAAGTCCATACGCTCAGAGACCACTTCATCGAGGTGGAAGGGCACCATATTGCCCGGTTTCTCTCCCCCGAGTACACCGTAATCCGCGAGTCGGCCGCAGAAGACGTCGAACAGGAGATCCCGGGAATTGAAGGCGATGTGTCCGGGATTGTCATCGATTCGGTGGTGGACCAGCGGATGCTCGATTTGATCGCGGGAAAGGGAATGGAGTATGTCGCAGCACGCGATTTCACAGGAATTATAAAAAAACCGGTATCCACACGGCTTCTGAGGATAATTTAAATCTGTGCCAAGCATATGTATTTATACACATTTTTCTCAGTTTAAGAAAGGAGGACGAAGATACCATGCACAAGGAAGAACTGATCACCCTTCACCAGGTAATGGCGGAAATCAAGGACTTTTTTGAAAATAAAAACCCGAAATCGTCTTTTTCTGACTATTATTCCCTGAAAGTGGAGCCGAACCAGCTCCATAAAAGTAAAATGGAACACAAACATGCCATTTTTGTGCTTGGTCAGGAAATTGCCGAGGCAATGAAAGAAGTCGAGTATTCGGCATCCGCGAGGATCGCGGCACGGATGAAAGAACTCGCCCAGAAAACGCAAAAAGAAATCGAATACATTCATTAATCTTTTTTTTACCGGTTAGTTCCCTGTTCAGCGTTTTGCATACTCCGATTCCCGTTCCATCAGAAATTCCGCGAGATACGAAGGGATCGGGACACCCATGCAGTGCCAGTTCGGCGTGCCGTTTACCTCGAGGACGGTATAGTCCCCGCCCCGGAGAAGCAGATCCACACCGCAGTAGTCGATCCCGACGGCACCCGCCGCATCGGCGGCGATGGCAGCCATCGCCGGATCGATCTCCACCGGCCTGCCGTGTCCCCCCTGATGGATATTGTGGGCGAACGAGTCCGACTGCCGCACAATCGCACCGCGGGCCGTCCCGTCGATAACAAAGACCCTGAAGTCACGATCGTTTTCGATGTACTCCTGCAGGTACCAGGGCGGCTCCCCGAGTTCCTCTACCCGGGTGAAGGGAAAAATGCCGTTCCCATCGTAGCCGTACATCGGCTTGTAGACAGCCCTCCCGGTGCGGGACAGAAATGCAGCGGCTTTCGCGGCCTGTGTCGTGAAAATTGTCTCCGGTGTCGGCACGCCGTTCTTCATCAGAAGCGCTGTCGTACGCGCCTTGCTTGCACAGGTTGCAATCGCATCGGGCGTATTGACGACGAGGTTGTCAAGCGACAGCACATTGAGTATCTCAAAATACGAACTCTCCTGCTTCATGCCGCACACCCAGATCACATCCCCGGAGATACCGGAGTGAAGCGGTTCGGTGCTGTCCAGATCGAGGACCGAGCAGGCGGCCCCGCGCCGCCTGAGCTCTTCCATCACCGCACCGGTCGAGTCGTCGCCGGGTGTATCGGTGGGTTTTCTGATGATTCGTATCATGAAAAGAGCCTCTGTACAGAGAGTTGTCTGTTCGCCTAAAAAAGCCTGTATATCGGTTCACGGTACGGCCGGCGATCTGAACACTTATATCCGCGGATGCCAAAGTGACGTTGCATGAGATACTTCCAGTCCCCGGAAACCGGACTTTCGTTTTCATCGGTCATCCCTGCCGTCGAACGTGCGTTTGAGAACCATTGCGAAGGCGAGGTGCAGATGCCCCCGAAAGTCTACGTGACATTCCCGAAGGGCGATTTCAGGACTATGCCGGCATATATTCCTGCCCTCGACATTGCGGGTGTCAAGATCGTCAATGTGCACCCCGACAACAGGACCGCGGGGCTGCCGACGGTGATGGCGCTGACGGTCATCCTCGATATCGATACGGGACAGCCTGTTGCGCTCCTCAACGCAACACGGCTCACCGATATGCGGACCGGGGCGGCGGGAGCGGTAGCGGCAAAGTATCTTGCCCCGAAACACGATATCGTGCTCGGCCTGATCGGAAGCGGACGTCAGGCAGAGGCGCAACTGGAAGCCGTCTCGGAGGTGTGCGCAATCCAGGAGATCAGGGTCTGGTCGAGAGACGAGAAAAACGCGCAGGCGCTTCTCTCCCGGTACCCGCAGTACGAGGGAAGTACCGGCAGCCCCGAAACCGTCTGTGACTGCGACGTGCTCTGCACGACCACACCGTCACGCACTCCGATCATCCGGGACAGCTGGATACGCGAGGGCACGCACATCAACGCCATCGGCGCCGACGCCCCCGGCAAGCAGGAGCTCGATCCGGCAATCCTGCTCCGCGCCGGCGTATTTATCGACGATTACGAGCAGGCAACACATTCCGGGGAGATCAACGTTGCGGTATCACAGGGCATATTCGACCCGGCACGGATCCGGGGGACGCTCGGTGAAGTCGTCTGCGGGAGGGTCGGCCGGAAGAACCGAACCGAGATCACCGTCTTCGATTCGACGGGGCTCGCACTGCAGGACCTTGCCATTGCCAAAATTGCGATGGAGGAGAACGGGGGAGTCGATCTCACTTTCCCCTGACCGTCGCCTCTGACGAAGGCGGAAGCGGACGCGAATACTTTTTCCAGACCTCTTCGCGATACACCGGTCCGCTGTTGTACGTGCAGAAGGGAATCATTCGTCCGTCCGGCGTCGCATAATGGATACAGCACCGCTGGACCCGCTCCAGATCATAATTAAACCGGTCCATGAAATGCATGGTTCCGATAAAGAGTGCGTTCCAGTGGAAATCCTTCAGGGCCGTGAAATCGTGGTTGATAAGAGTCTGGCCGAGCAGCTTCCAGAACTGCGAGGCGGCTCCCGGCTCCGCTTTTTTCACCGAGTTATGCATATTTTTCACGCCGTCAACGAGCGTCAATGCCTTATTGAACGACCCCCCCTTTTCCATATTATGCGCCATGGTGCTGACGGCCTGGAAAAATCCGTCAACGTCAATCATCCGGTTGATTGGCGTCAGCCCGTTTTCCGTCACAAACGCGTAGGTTGCCGCCCCGCAATGCTGGTGGGTGGTAAAACAGATCTGTGGTTTGCCCGTATACGCCTTGACGAGATCGGAAAAGGGCGTGATGCAGGGCACAGGGTAAAAATAGTCTTTCCGGATAATCCCGTCAGTCTGCTCCTCGATAGAGTCGGCCAGCTCGGGGATGGTAATCCGCTGCTCCATGACGTCCTTCTCCGATGCTGCGCCGGTGAAAGCAACCGGCTGGAAGTTGACTCCGCGGACAACATCGATATGCTTCGCTGCATACCGGATGATGTCACCTGCTTCGTGGTCGTTCATTCCCCGGATCATTGTCGGCACGAGCACGACGCCGAGCCCGATTGCAGAACATTTCTCCACGGCCCGTGTGCTGACGGCAAGGATCGGATTCGTCTCGCGTGTGACCCCGTCAAAATGCAGGTATACGGTGCTGAGCCCTGCATTTTTCAAATCCAATGCGAAATCAGGGTCGCGGGCAATTCTCACGCCGTTCGTGGCGATCTGCACCTGCGAAAAACCCAGCTCCTTCGCTTTACGGATCAGATCCGCAACATCATCCCGCAGGGTCGGCTCCCCGCCGGAGAACTGGACCGCAGGAGGAGGGACGGGTTTCTGCATCCGTGCACGGCGCATCATGTCGACGATCTGGTCGAAATCGGGTTCATACAGGTATCCGCAGGCACGGGCATTCGCAAAGCAGAAATCACAATTGAGGTTGCACCGGTTCGTCAGGTCAATATTGACAAGAAGCGTCCCTGAACGGTGATTGCTGCATATGCCACAGGAACCGGGACAGTCCCCGGGGCTGGCGATGACCTGCGGATTCTCCACGCCCCGTCCGATGGCCTCATAGGCATCGAAACGACGGTACATTGCCGCATCGGACCAGTAGAGATCCCGAAACGGCCCGTGTTCGGGACATGTACGGGCAATCCAGATTTTCCCGTCCTCTTCCATGATATCGGCAGAAAGAACCCTTTTGCATACAGGACACAGACTTTTCGTCGTTTTCACCGGCATTGTCAACACACGACCGAATGATAGTGATTATACTGCGATTCAGAACGTTAATCTTTACATCATCCCTCGATAATACTCATACTGGCGATTGATATTATTGATAGTGCTCTTATTATATCTTCGTTGTTCACAGCGGTGTGGGTGATGATCCCCGCATACGTCCCGAATCCTGTCGCAGCTGTCATTGGTGGCGGCACTCCCATCGATCACGGGCGGACGCTTGCCGACGGCAGGCGGATGTTCGGTGACGGAAAGACATACCGGGGATTTTTCGGGGGGATTGCCGCCGGGATCTGTACAGGCTTGGTTTTGCTGTATACGGAGACAATGCTGGGCCTATCGGTGCATACAGTTCTCTCGGTTGTTCTTCTTGCCACCGGGGCACTTCTGGGGGATCTCGTAAAAAGTTTTATAAAACGCCGCCTCGGAAAAGACCGGGGAGAGAAATGGCGGCTGGCAGACCAGTACGATCTGGTGGCGGGAGCGCTCCTGCTGACGGCGGCATGCGACCCCGGCTGGCTAGCGGCTCACATAACCCCGCTCGTGCTCGTCAGTATCCTTGTGATCACCCCGCTTCTGCACAGGGGGGCAAATATTATCGGTTATCTCACCGGAGTTAAGGATGTACCATGGTAAGCAGGATCACACAGCTTCTCGTTGATTTCGGTGCCATCGAATTCGGAGAGTTTACCCTGGCTTCCGGTGCCCGGAGCCGGTATTATATCGACATCAAAACGGCTGCCACCCGCCCCGAACTCCTCGGACCGATCGGTGAGGAGATCGCTGCCAATAATGCCTTCGATGTCGTTGCAGGCGTCGCCGTGGGCGCAGTGCCGATTGCCGTGGCGACATCGCTCGCCAGCCGCAAACCTTATGCGATAATCCGCCAGCAGGAGAAGGGTCACGGCAAATCGGGGGCGGTCATCGGTAATGTTTCCGGAAAAAATGTTCTTCTGGTCGAGGATGTGACCACATCGGGCGGCAGCGTCATCTACGGTGTCGAAAAACTGCGTGAGGCCGGTGCAACGGTCCAAAACGTTGTAACGGTCGTCGACCGGGAGCAGGGGGCGGCAGACGCCCTGAAACGCATCGGGATCGAACTCCGCCCGCTCGTCAGGGCGTCCGAGATCCTGAGCATATAAATACGTATTTTACTACCGGAGAGGATATATGGATATGAAAGTTCTTGTTGTGGGTGGTGGGGGCAGGGAGCATGCAATCACCACGGCACTGTCCCGCAACAGCGATGCAGATATCTATGCGGTAATGGGCAGGAAAAACCCGGGAATCGCCCGTCAGGCCCGGGAGATTTTTATCGGGAACGAGACGCTTACCGGACCCGTCACCGATTTCGCCCTTGCGAAGTGGATCGATGTTGCGGTCATCGGGCCCGAAGCGCCGCTCGAGGCGGGCCTCGTTGATGCCCTTGAACACGCAGGTATCCCCTGTGTCGGTCCGACGCGGGCGGCAGCCCGGCTTGAGACTGATAAGGCATTCTGCCGGATGATGATGGAAAGGCACGGTATCGCCGGATGCCCCCGGTACCGCGTATTCCATGCCGCCGACGAGGCTGTTGAATTTGTCGGGGATTTCGGCGGCGACCTCGCCATCAAGCCCATCGGTCTGACCGGAGGCAAAGGCGTCCGCATCATGGGTGAGCAGGTGGACAGGGAGAGCGCCATCGCCTATATTCGTGAGCTCGGCGGTCATGTCGTCCTTGAGGAGCGGCTTATCGGCGAGGAGTTTACCCTGCAGGCATTTGTCGACGGCACCCATCTCGTCCCCATGCCTCTCGTCCAGGATCACAAACGGGCCTACGAGGGTGACTCAGGGCCGAACACGGGAGGGATGGGATCCTATTCCCTGTCCGACCACGGACTCCCCTTTGTCACAACGGACGATTATGAAAAGGCGCTTACGATCATGACCGACGCCGTGTCGGGGATGGCACGCGAAGGCGTTCCGTACAGGGGAATACTCTACGGACAATTCATGAATACGGCAGAGGGGCCGAAAGTCATCGAATTCAACGCACGATTCGGTGATCCTGAGGCGATGAACGTTCTTTCGCTTCTGTCATCCGATTTTGTCGAGATCGCCTGCCGCCTGACCGAAGGCACACTTTCGGCATCCCATGTCGCATTTGCCGAAAAAGCAACGGTATGCAAGTATGTCGTCCCGGCGGGGTACCCGGAAAAGCCGCATGCCGGGGATCCCCTGCACCTCGGGGATACCGGGGAAGCGCATGTGTACTATGCAAACGTCGTGGAGGAAAACGGCGTGCTCCGTACCCAGACATCACGGTCTCTCGCTTTTGTGGGGCTCGGCGACACGCTTGACGAGGCGGAGAGAACGGCAGAATCGGCTGCATCGGCGGTATCGGGAAATGTGAGGCACCGCCGGGACATCGGCACCGGGGCAGTGCTCGAACGCCGGTGCGCTCATATGAGGGACCTTGTATGAAGCGTGACATTCTCTCCATCCTCGATCTTACCAAAAATGAACTCGACGACGTGATCGACATAGCGGGAGACCTCAAGAGGAAAAGAAAGAGGGGTGAAGATCATCCGCTGCTTCCGAAAAAGACCCTCGGGATGATATTTGAAAAAGCATCGACACGCACACGGATCTCATTTGAGGTAGGAATGGTCGAGCTCGGAGGCCATGCCCTCTTCCTGAATCCGGGCGACCTGCAGCTTGGGCGGGGAGAAGAGATGCGTGATACGGCGAGGGTACTGTCCCGGTACCTCTCGGGAATCATGATCCGCGCCTTCAGCCACCGGACCATCGAGGAGCTTGCACGCCATGCCGCGATTCCGGTTATCAACGGGCTCTCGGACAGGGAACACCCGTGCCAGATTCTCGCGGACATCCTGACGATGAAAGAGTGCTACGGGGACATATCCGATCTGACCGTCGCATGGATCGGGGACGGGAATAACGTCTGCAATTCGCTCATCCTCTCCTCCGCACGAACAGGCTACGAAGTCCGGGTCGCCACCCCGGAGCGGTACGCACCGCCGGCGGCCGTGCTTGCAGCGGCGAACGCCGCAGGTGCCCGCATTTCCCTTGCATCAACTCCCGAAGAGGCGGTTATGGATGCCGATGTGATCTATACCGACACCTGGGTGTCGATGGGGAACGAATCGGAGCGGGATGCACGAATCGCCTCTTTTTCGGGATACACGGTTGATGACGCACTGCTGCAGAAGGCATCGCCCGATGCGATCGTGATGCACTGCCTGCCCGCCCACCGGGGCGAAGAGATCACCGACGCCGTCATGGAAGGCCGAAAAAGCGTTGTCTGGGACCAGGCGGAAAACCGCCTGCACGCCCAGAAAGCGCTGCTTGTAAAACTGCTCTGAAAAAAAGAAGGGGGATTTTACTCTTCTCCGATAAATTCCTTCAGTTTTTGAAAAACCTGTTCCTGCACTTTTTCGATCACGTCTTTTTTCCCGCGAAATGCGAGCAGTTCACGCATATCGCCATCCATGTTGGCAAAATACATGCGCTCTTTCCGGTGGACGATCTCCACGTCGAAATTGTTGACGATATCCGCAATGATGGAACGCGGCGTCCCCGGCGGAATGATCATATCAAATGTCTCCTCTCCCATGCCTGTCACCTCACTTACCTGCCGATCCTGATTCTCCGGCCCATGATGCAGGGTCCGCCCCGCACGCCGCCGAGCGGCGCTTTCGGTTTCCCGAGCGAGTTCATGCACCGCCCCATCAGGGCGGCGCCGCGGGCCAGTCCGTCATCGACGAAGACCAGGTGATCAACGGGATTATCATAAAGCCCCCGTTCAGTTACTCCCTCGAGAATATAATCGGGCTTTCTTCCGGATATTGCCGCTCTCCCGGTGAACCCGATCGACGAGTTCGGCGGGACCATTCCCTGTTCGACCGTCACGTCAATAAGGCGGAGAGCCATCCGTGCACAGACCCTGTCGATCACCTCACCGAGAAGACCGAGACCGTAGTTCTCATAGATCTCAGCACCGATCTCATTAAGCTTGTCTGTTTCACTCCCGTTGGTTCCACAGTCGCAGCCGATGAGCGCCACCCCCGACTCCGCGGCAACGTCGGCACAGACGGGGACCCTGCCGAACCGCGTCCGGTCGGGAGGGACAAGCCTGATGTCGATATGCCGGTGGCTTCGTTCGACATAGTCGTCAACCAGCGACGCTTTCTTCCTAAACAGGCTCATGCCGGAGATGCTCCGGTCACCGAAGAGATCCAGCGCCGTCCCGGTGCCTGCCTGAACCGTGCCGGTGCCCCGCACGATTGCATCGGGAATCGCTCCTGCAAGGCCGCAGAAATTGCCGATAGTCTTCGCAAAGGGGTTCGGTGCATCGGAAGGAACATCGCTTGTGATCCGCCCGTCGAGCGTCGTGCCGAAATCGATTGAGACGCAGGGATTGCGAAAATCAACGGGCGTCCATTTTGCACCCTCCTTGATGCCGGCCATGGCGAGCTCGCCCTCCATCTCGTTTGCCACCATCTCCACACCGGACGACCCGACAGGGGGAACGACGCCTGCGACCGCACCGGTAAAGACCACCTTGTCTGCAAAACTGAATTCCTGAAGTTTCTGTGGCAGATTTTCCTTCGACATGGGCGGTGTCATTTTCCGCGGCGGAACACCGGCATCGAGACACCCGTTGGCCAGAGCAATGACAAAATCCCCGACCTGATCGGGGGAGTCCATCGCCGCCACGACGCCGGTGCTCCGCACAACGAAATCGAGATCTTTCTTGATGCTGAGATTCGCATCGCGATGGCACCGGATAAGGGTATCACGAACGAGATCTGTCACCGATTCCCGGGTCAGCTGAGTGCCGTCGAGCGTCTCGCCGAAGACCTCCTCTCCGGGCTTCGGGTGCCTGACATCCCTGCTCATGCTGACGGTCTTGTTCAGGACGTACGCCTTTCCCGTCTCAAGATTCGTCCCGGTGAGAATGCACTTCGTGGTGGTATTGCCCATTTCCACCGACGCTACGATAAAATATGGTTTGGTGAGATATTCCGGTGTTCTCATGCCGGCACCGTGGGACATAGAAGGAATGAGGGGGTTTTCCACAATATGGGGGGACGGCTTGAAAAAACGATCGAGAAAACGGGCGCACATGATCCATCGGTTTTTCGCGTAAATGATTAAATTTTTCTATTATGACTTATTTTCCGGTGAAACGGTGTACTCTTCCGGCGTATCCCGTACAGGAGGACACCGCACCTGCTCCCGGATAAAAAAAATTATT
>LKUD01000062.1 GCA_001412355.1 Methanoculleus sp. SDB | reverse complement strand
CGCAGGACCTCGATCACGACGGCCTCTACGAGGATGTGAACGGCGATGGCGTCTTCAGTTTCGGCGATATCCGTTTGTTCTTCGAATATTACGATGTCTGAGTGCCGGCCAACGAACCGATCGAGTGTTTCGATTTCGATGGCAATGGTTTCATCGGGTTCGGGGATGTGCGGGCCCTCTTCTGGGAGTGGGGGACAAAAAGGGAGGCGAGAAAATGCATCTTTTTTTTCAAAGAAAGTGAAATGTCGGTTGATGCTGTTGCATGGGATTTTCTGCCACCCGGAAGTCTCATCCCTGGGATTGACCGATGAAAAAAAGCTCGCCTTCAGTGATCTCGACACCCTGCCGGTATCGTGATCTGGCTGAACGGTGGCGACAAGGGCGAAGTCACGCCGTACATTTAGTGGTCTTGCCGCGTGCTCGACGCCGAACGTCGTAATAAAATATGGCGGGGAAGGCGGATCCTGCTCCCCAGTCTCCTGTGTTTGTTTCCGACCGTGACTGCAGCATTCACGCTCATCCCATTATTACCCGTGCTACGACCATCGTTGTGATTCCGGCACCTTACGACCATGCTCACTGGGGCTATCCAGCCGTTCCCGGCGATGGATTATGACCGGTAAAGTCATGTCATGTCGTTCAGCGGGCTTTTAAGGTCATTTTTTTTGAGAATCACAATAATTTAAATATTTTATCCTTAGTGATTATCAAAGATATATTGCATTGATTAATATAATTGTGCATAAATTCATTTTTGTATGATTGATGCAATCAGCTTGCCCTATTCGTGAAAAAATTTTCATATTCGACTGCATCGATTTGGAGGGGGTGTTCAATGTCACAGAAAAAATGCGCAGTTATTATTATGATTTTTCTCATCTTAATGGTCGCTATACAGCCCGTTTCGGCTGGTACGGTGATTGATCAATATACCTACGATGCAAACGGGAATATAATCGAAGGAAACGGCTTCGTTTTTGAGTATAACGATGCAAACCAGCTTGAACAAATTGTCAATGCTTCCGATTCACTGGTCATCGCGGAATATTACTATGATGCGAGGGGTCAGCGGGTGAAGAAAGTCGAAGGTGGCGTGACCACCTATTACATCGGCTCACATTATGAAACCCGCACGGACGGCGTCACTACTGAAAATACCAAGTACTATTTTGCGAACAATGAGCGAATCGCCCGGGGAAATCCCGATGGCCGGACTTTCTATTACCATGGTGATCATCTGGGCAGCACCAGTGTCGTCACCAATGATACCGGGGGTCTGAGCGAGAAGGTCTCATACCTGCCCTATGGGGCGGTGAATGAGCACACCGGTTCGGGGAGTACCTACCTCTTTACTGACCAGGAGTTCGATGCGGAATCAGAGCTGTATTATTACGATGCCCGTTACTACGACCCGGAGCTGGCCCGGTTCACGCAGGCGGATACGGTGATCCAGGATGTTTACAACCCGCAGAATTTGAACGAGTATGCGTATGTGCTGAATAATCCGGTCAAGTATATAGATCCGAGTGGACATGGATTTGATTTATTATATAATCATGTAGTCGACTCAGTAAAAAGGGCTACAATTGGGGCTACTACAGTTGCTATTTCAGGACTATCAGGGAATGTATACTTCGCTGCATACAACACTGTAAGAACCGTTACAGACATTGGCGCCGATGCGATTCTTATTCCTGCAGCACTTGCGATTAATGAAAACGATGCAGAAAAAGTGAGAGGTTTTCATCAAACCAGGGATATTTCGCACATGATATTCAATCCAATGTTCTTGGCATCAGCAGGAGTGGGAATAGGTTATAACACGTTGGTTGAATTGGGACTAATAAACGATCCAGTGTTTAAGGAAGCCTCATTTAAAGATATAATTGTTGCATCTGCGATTTTAGGTGAAGGGTTTGATATTACCCTTGAGGAATCATTTAAGACTATCTTTGGTTGTGGGGATTGGATGGAAGCTCACGAAAAGGGACAAGCTGCCAAGATGAAGTGGATAGAAAATTTCTATAACACGGATAAAAACGAGCAAAAGGGGGGTAAAAATGCTTAACTTTAATAATAAATTATTTTTATGTTTATTTTGTTTCGGTTTTCTTTTTACGATCGTCTCCGCCGCTCCACCCACCACCGAGACACCCTTCGATCCGTGTCACCAGGACCTTCTCGATCCAAAGGCGGCGCCTGTAAAGGAGATGGGGGCGTACCAGACGGCCCTCTTTACCGGGAGTGCGACATATTCGTACCCCATTGAGGTTCCAACCGGGACCAATCAGCTTGCTCCACAACTTGCATTGAGGTATTCCAGCAATAACGCAAAGGACCGGACAAGTATGGTCGGTGCCGGTTGGGCTCTCACTCAGAGCTACGTCATGAGGGATGTAAACCATACCGCCGATGATCTCTCCGACGATATATTCCATCTCGTTATGAACGGACAGTCGTACGAACTGGTATACAACAGCGTTGAAGATCAGTATCACACGAAAGAAGAAGCTTACTTCAGGATTCTTCTCGAGACCGGAAGCACTCAAAACGAAAATGGCGATTACTGGATAGTAACTGTGAAAGACGGTACCACATATCGTTTTGGGTATACCGCTGATGCCGAAGCAAAGTGTTCATCACGGAATTACATATGGCGATGGTACCTGGACACCGTGACGGATACCCACGGAAACCACATCTATTATACCTATTCAGAGAATCCTGCATCAAACGACATCGGGGCAACCTACATCTCCGGAATTTCCTACAACAACGACCTGTCCAGGCAGATCGATTTCATCTTGGAAGGAACCGATCGATCAGACCGGGTCATTATTGTTGATCAGGGAAACCGCCTCCAGATCTCCCGCAGATTGAAGGAGATCCGGATACGTGTCGATGGGTCACTTGTTTCCAAATATGCCTTCACCTACAATACCTCATTCCCCAATACC
This sequence comes from Methanoculleus sp. SDB, assembly GCA_001412355.1. Lineage (NCBI taxonomy): Archaea > Methanobacteriati > Methanobacteriota > Methanomicrobia > Methanomicrobiales > Methanomicrobiaceae > Methanoculleus > Methanoculleus sp. SDB. The sequence goes on along the minus strand of LKUD01000062.1, from coordinate 3,263 downwards.
CTCTCGTTCCTCACCCAGATTCAGAAGTTCGGGTCGGATGGGATTACCGCATATCCTCCTACCACATTCGAGTATGAAACCTGTGAGGAGGGATGGACCCGGGATGATAGCTGGACATCCCCGACGTACCTTGGAGGGACTCACGGGTACGTTGTTGCCGATGTGAACAAGGATGGATACCAGGATATCTTGCAGGGATATATGTATTATGACACGACAAAACCGTATCCCTACGAATATTTCGTCAATTATTCCTGGATAAATACCGGCAGCGGTTGGATTATTGATGGGACCTGGGCGCCGCCTGTCCCCTTCGTGTACGACAAACGCGATGATGGCAGGTTCTGGGACCGTGCACAGCTGCTTGACGTTAACAACGACGGGTATCCCGATTTAGTCTGGTCTTCGTATGCTTACATTAATAACGGGAACGGCTGGACCAGGGACGACAGCTGGATCACTCCATTCACCTTCCAGGGAAAACAGGGTTTCCGTGTTGCAGACGTCAACAACGACGGGTATCCTGACGTCTTACAGTCGCTTATTTACCTTGATCCCGATGACGGGGATGATAAAACCGTCAAGAATGCCTGGATCAACACCGGTTCTGGGTGGGTGAATGATGCCACGTGGCTGCCCCCAGTGGAATTCTGTTACGATAAACGTGATGACGGACGGTTCTGGGAACGTTCCTCTATTGTTGACCTCAACGGTGATGGATTACCTGACATTCTCCGACCAACATATGGCGGTTATATCAACACCGGCAGCGGCTGGCAGCTCCAGACCAGTTGGGATCCAAGGATCTCAGTCCAATCCAAAGAAGGCTTTAGATTCATTGATGTTAACGGAGACAACCTCCCCGATCTCATCAGGTCGTATATGTGCTACGATCCTGATGAACCCTATCCCCATGAGGTGTTTAAAACTGCCGCATACCTTAATACGGGACGGGGTTTTACCGGAAATTACGCAGGATATAACCCTGATTTCCCGTTCCTCTACGCCAAACTTGATGATGGCCGATCCTGGACCCGTGCTGTTCCATTCGACACTAACGGCGATGGTCTGTTAGATATTATCCACATGTCTCAGGCATGGATCCACTCCGGGTCTGGTTCATGTTATCGTTTGATAACTATTCACAATGGGATAGGGGGGACCACATCCATCAACTATCAACCGACGACCACCATGCCTGACATGGATATCGGCTTCGTGATGCAATGCGCTGATTCTATAACAAGCGAAAATGGGATGACCGGTTCACAGGCCATTTCTGCAACCACCGGATATGAATACTCCGGGGGTTTCTTTGACTTCGAAGACCAAGAGTTCCGGGGCTTTGCCACGGTTACAGAAACCGATCCCCTCGGCAACATTCTCACACATTCATTCCACCAGGACGACGCCCTGAAAGGCAGGGAGTACATGACCGAGAAGGATGACAGTTCCGGGAACCCCTATTCGGCCAGCGAGAGCGACTGGTCATTTACAGAATCGGATGATGTCTACGTAATCCATCTTGACGAGACCCGGAACTTCCTGTACGACGGCATCCTTTCAAATCCGAAAGTGACACTGACGACGTATACCTATGATGCCTATGGCAATCCGGTGACAACCTCATCATTTGGTGAGACCACTGTAACAGGTGACGAGAAATACTCCTACCAGGAGTACACATATAATATCGCGGACTGGATTGTAGACAGGGCGAAGCATACCGAACTCCGGGATGCTGACGATACCACGAAAGTCGCAGAAGCCTGGTACTACTACGACGACCATGGTTGTCTTGATGATCCACCCGTGAAGGGTGACCTTACGCGAACCGTGGAATGGCTGGACTCCGGGACAAACCCGGTAACGTCATATGCCTATGACGGCTACGGCAATCTGGTGACAAAGACCGACCCCAACGAAAACACCATCATCTACTCTTACGGCACCGGCGACCCCACCTATACTTTCCCGGACTCGCAGACCAACCCACTCGGCCAGACAACGAGCTATGTCTTTGACCTCGGCACCGGTAACCTTCTCTCAAGCACCGATCCGAATGGCTACCTAATGAGGTACGAGTATGACGTATTCGGCCGTCTGGTGAATACTATCAGGCCATATGACAGCAGCGGATACCCGACCCTCGCATACCAGTATATGGTGGACGGCGTCGCCCCCGAGAGTGTCACTACCTCGCTCCGGGAGACTGCCGGAGCTGCCGGGACGCTTGATTCCACCACATTTTATGATGGATTCGGCCAGGAGATCCAAACCCGGGCGGAATCCGAGAATACGGTGCAGCAGATAGTAACGGTGAAGTTCTACGACGAGCTTGGGCAGCTGGAGAAGGAGTCGTACCCGTACTTCGAATCATCCAGCACCGGGTATGTCGCACCAGGAAGTGTGGCCGGCGTGACCTCAACGTTCGATCCGCTCGGCCGTGTCATCAAAACCGAGAAGGCGGACGGTACCTCTCGGACAACAGAGTACGATCACCGGGTCAGAACCGAAACCGATGAAAACGGTCACTCCCATCGCTACTATTCGGATGCTTACGACCGGATCGTACAAGTGGACGAGCACAACGATGCGGAGACGTATTCCACAATCTACAGTTACAACGCGAGGGACGAGCTGATCACCATCACGGACACGGAAGGAAACGAATTCGCATACGAGTATGATACTCTCGGCCGGAAGACGTGGGAAGATGATCCCGACCGTGGTATCTGGACTTATACCTATGATGCAGTCGGCAATCTGTTCACTCGGACAGATGCACGGGGTGTAACGACGATCTATACCTATGACTCACTCAACCGCCCGGTTGTAGTCAATTACCCTAATGACGCAGATACCACATTTGTATACGATCGGGAAACCGTAGGCACACTGTCAGAAGTAAGTGATGGTGTCGGAATGACCCTCTATACCTACGATCAGCGGCTGCGGACAATACGTGAAGAACGGGAAATGGATGGTCTGACTTGGATAACTGAGTGGACCTATGATTCCATGGACCGGCCGAATTCCATGGCATATCCTGATTCGGAGCTTGTTCCTTCCACATATAATCTAGGTGGAATGCTGGAATCCATGGGAAGCCTGATCTCAAACGTGAACTACAACGAGGATGGAAAGATTGTCCTGAAATGGTTTGGCAACGGCGTCTCCACGACCTACACCTACGATTCGCTGAGCCGGCGCCTCAATACAATTCAGACCGCCGGGCTTCAGGATCTGACCTATTCCTATGA
>LKUD01000061.1 GCA_001412355.1 Methanoculleus sp. SDB | reverse complement strand
AATTACGCCAACGGAGGATGAAAACGGTGATCGCGCCTATACCGAGAACGAGGTCGGTCATGTCAACGGTGCGCTGACTGTGGGTGGCAGCACCGTCGCATGGAACAATCTGCCCTACAAGGACGAGACCTCGACCGGCACCGTGACAAGCGACGTCCGCTGGACAACTACCAACCCATACGGACAGACAGTCGAGCTGCAGCTCTTCACCGCACCCGCAGCCGAGGTACTGATTAACAAGCATGTCGGTAGGATAGCGGGCTACAACGCCAAGACCGAAGTCTTCCTCCCGGTGCTCTCGTTCCGAAACCCCGCAGCCGAGGACCTGTACCGTGTGACTGTGCTCCTGCCACGCTACATGAGCGAGGCGGCACGGCAGGCCCGTGAACTGGCCGTGACGGGCACCGGTACTGCAGTTGCCGTGACCGGGCCTGATTATGAGGACATCATCTATTCGGGCAGCGGCACCTCCGCCTTCGGAGGATACGAAACAGATGCCGACAGCGTCTACCTCAGGACTGATGCCGACGGTGCAGCCGTCACGCTCCTTGCCGGCACCGCCCTCTCGCGGGCCGACGCCCCGTGGATCCAGCTCCCGGCAGGCACTCGGGCATTCTCCATGCAGCAGCAGAACGGGGGGGTCACGTGTACCATCACAGGTAGCGGCAGCGGCGACATCGTTATCGCCGACACCGGCACAGTCACCAGCGTGATCCGCGACGGCGCCCCCTACGGGGACTGGGTGCAGGACGGCAGCGGGATCGTGATCACCACCACCCTGAGCGACCACACCTTCACGATCACCTCCTCCGCAGCGCCGAACACCGCACCGGTCCTCTCCTGGACTGGCGAGGCGGAGTACACGGCCGACGGCCTCAACCCCGAGAGCGGGACGACAGAGACCGGATTCCTCTTCCGGATCGCCTACCGCGATGCGGACGGTGACGAACCCCTCGCCGGGTACCCGAAACTGCACATCCTGAAAGACGGGACCGAGATCGCGGACAGCCCCTATGCCCTGACCAAGGTCGCTGGCACACCCGCTGACGGAGCTGTGTATGCCGCTACCGTCACACTTGAGGCGGGAGCTGGGTACAGTTACTACTTCGAGGCACGGGACGCCCGGGGTGCTGTAGCGGCGGTAACCCCCGAGCTGCAGGCACCGGTCGTGAACGAGGCCACCCTGCCCCCCGAAGAGTGGCTGAAAGGCGACCTCAACGACAACGGTGAGATTGATATCGGGGATATTTCAAAGATAGCGTACATGGTAGCAGACATCATTCCAGACGATATAAGGGGAGATTTCAACGACAATGGCGTTATAGACAACGATGATGCAAACCGGCTTGCCGAATACTATCTCGGCCTGATCATCGAGCTCTAAGGGTTTTGGAATATACCTATTTTCTCATTTTAGAAACCTTACCCCAGACTTATTTTTTTCCGCGCATTAGACCCTGTTTTGAAATTGCGCCGCGTCTTTTTGATAATCACTTGTGATAACGGCATCTGCATTGCACTCACATATATACTCTGGGGATAATTGCTTTACCCATAGGTAAGGAGGTCGGGATCCTATGCCTGTATCTACCTTACGAGAAAGGAGGTCTGAAATGAATCGAATTCTTATTGCTCTCATCTGCGGCTTCATCGCCGCGGCTGTGGCAGTGGCACCTGCAACAGCAGCCTACACTATAGACGGAGACCTTACCGACTGGGGTCTTGCAAAGCTCAATACCGATCCTTGGAGCGCCGAGGGCACTTGGCTCCCTAACTGGCATGTCGCGTACATTATTGAAGATAACTACAACCCGAACCACAACCGCCTCCCTGACGGAGTGCATATCAGGGGTATGGGTAGCAACTACGTCTTCTACGACGAACCGAAGGAAATCCTCAAAAACTCGGGTGGAACTCTTGTTTCCGAGCCTTACGGCGGTGAGGGGTACGATCTTGAGGCACTTTATTTCGATCAGGACGATGACAACATTTTCATTGCTATCGTTACGTCCCTTGATCCTGAAGTAATGGCTGGCGACTCGCGGCCTGGCGACCTTGCCATGAACCTTGACCTTAACCCGTCGTCCGGCGACCTCGGGTATGAATATGGCGTTAAGGTCACCGTCGGCCAAGGCGATATCGTCATGGATCCTGTCTGGCAGAAGACCGGGTACCTGCTCCCAGTAAGGCCTGACGTGATCGTCAGCGGCACGGTCGTCGGAACCGCTGATGTGGCCTTCCCAAAGGGTCTGGGCGCGTGGTTGACCGCAATGGACAACAGCAAACCGAACTACGTTATCGAGATGGCAATCCCGAAGACTGCAGTGGGTCTCGCCACGGGAGACCAAGTCTCGTTTAGCTCGATTATGTATGCTGACAACTGCATAAACGAGCACATCTTCGTGCCTGAATTCCCGACCATCGCAATCTCTCTCGGTCTGATGATCGGCCTCATCTTCACGATCTTTGTCGTGCGGAAAAAGGAATAGTGATCTCTTCCGAATACCATTCCATCCAAATTTTTTCGGGTTTTTCCCGGTACCAAAGAGCATTATTAATATTTCTACAGCCCAATGCATACATGCTGACCTATGGTGCTAAATGACGACGATCGCATCTACCGGGTACTGGAACGGACCATTATCGTGGCAATGGTGCTTGGCATGGCCCTGACGGCATTCCTGTTATTTTTCAACACCGAAACCTATTCTGCACTGTACCTGGCACCTGACTCATACTCCAACTATGCGCCTGAGGGAACGGTCTCATTCGTCTATGCAGTGATCTCCTCCGAGTCGGGGACGATGGCCTATTCCGCCAGCATCTCCCTCGGTGATACTACGGTTGATAAGCGGGAGTTCATCCTTGGAGGTGGTGAGCGGTGGGAAGAGGAGATTACCATCCCGCTGCCGCCGCAGACGGCTTTTCCGGTAAAAGTGTCCGTTCTGCTGACGAAGGAGAACGGGAGAACCGAAGAAGTCCACTTCTGGCTGAAAGGATGGACGATATGAAGTTAAACATGGATCCCGGAACTGTAGCGAAAGGCTGGTTTCTCGTTGCCGCGGTCTGCCTGATTCTCTTCTCCCTCACAACCCCGGCATCCTACTTCAAAATCGATATCCTCAGTATCTGGTTCCTCTCCTGCATCGGCATCCTGTATATCTCCCGGAAAGCGGGCGACCTGCTGGGGCGGGCAGAGCGGCTGTGGGTGACGATCGCGGGGCTTGGACTAATTGTGTTTTCGTTTCTCAATATCCCACTAGGATTCGGCAATCCCCCCTATTCAGTAGGAGACTTTTCTATACTCCTCTCAGGCATCGGCATCTTCACCTTTGCCCTGCTCGGTTACCGGGTTTTTCTCCTCCCGGTCTCATTCCCGGCGATTGTGGTGATCGGGTTTCAGCTGTGGGAGCTGCTGATCCGCCACCAAGACTGGATCTCGGCACCTCTAATCCCACCGGTCGTCTTCTTCTCGGTTCTGATTCTCAACCTCACCGGAGTGGTCGTACAGTCTAACGATAACCTCATCAGCTTCATCTCCACGACGGGGGACACGATCACCCTCGCAGTGGTCTCGGACTGCGCCGGTATATGGTCGCTCGGCACGTTTACAGCTGCGACCGCGATTGTGCTTTGGAGCTTTCCAGAGGGACGGACTCGCAAGGGCATGGCATATATCGCGGTGGGCTATCTCGGCACCTACGCGGCGAACATCATACGGGTAACCGTCATTGCTTATTTCGGCTACCTCTTCGGTCCTGCTGGCGTGATTGAGGAAGCGCACATCCATGTGGGGTGGATTATCTTCACCATATGGATGATCCTCTTCTGGTACGTCTTTTTTACCCGGAGACTCGGGCTCTCCCTGCTGCCCTCTCGGGTAAAACGCACCTGAAAAACACGAACAACGCCCCGGTGCGGGCGCACGTACCTCTCCAGTTCAGCAACCAGCTAAAGCTCTGTTGGGATGCGAGGTGGAAAAGAGAAAACGGACCGGCCTCCCCAGCGGTATGGCATTCTTAGGCTTCAATCGAACCCAATCAGTCGAGTGAGAATGTAGATCCGACCCTTTACCTCGATTTGGTACTCGGCCTTGATGTACCCCGCCTTTTCGATGTTGACCTGATGGTAGCCCCGGTCGAGCGAGACCGTGACCACGCCTTCACTATTAGTCTTGTACCGTGCAGAGTCGACAGAGACCGTAGCACCCGAAAGAGCGCTTCCGTCCTCGTCCAACACGGTAAAGGAGACCTCCCCTTCGATCGGTTCTCCCGGTAGCACGACCGAGAACTGCTTTCGGGCCACATCCGGTTCCACGGTGACCACGGTGCTGCCTCCCGCGGGGATGTCGGCCGTAATGAATAGCACCAGCTGATCGTAGAGGTCCTGCGTGCGGACGATATCCCCGTTGGTGACCTGGTAGTTTCCGGTGGCGAGGCGGGGCATCGTAACTTTAAAGGTAATGCCGGATACCGACAGGCTGTTATTGTTCTGCATCACGATCCGGGCCGAATCAAGGTCACGGTGGCTCGTCCACGTGACTTTTTGAAGCAGCAGGTAATGGTCCGCGATTGCCGTAGGGGTTATAAAGGTCAGGCCTCGCATCCGGGCATATGCGATCAGGTCAGAGAAACGGGAGGAGAAGTAAGGGTTACCGAGATCGGTCGAGCGGAGCAGGAAGAGGGCGAGATCGTTGTTCACATACGCCGAATCGATCACAGCCCGCCAAGACGCAAACGCCCCCGCCTCATCGGCGGAGTAGGACAGCGACACGCTCATCGGATACGAGGGAGGGATTAACACAAGATCTGTGGATTTACCCTCGAGCTGCGCCATCTGCGGGTGCCGAAGCCCTTCCTCGTAGAAACCTTTAATTGGCGCTTGGACGGGGGTGGTGATCATGAAATCAAGCCCCCTCTCGTACGCCGCTCGAATCGTGTCGAGGTTGTATATCAGGCCCTGGAGCATAAAGCCTTTAATTGTGACGGCCTGTGCACGGGCGGTACGGAATAGATTCCGAATATTGTCATCCTGCTCGACGAAGCTCTGGAACACGCCGCTGCCCGAGGCCCGCGTGTTCATCTGGCCGATGACCGACACGCCCTCGCGTACCACGTCTCGAATATTAATGAGCGTGGTGTCCGCCGCCTCCGTGTACTTCAGGTTTTCCGCCTGATTCACCGCATAGAACTTCAGGGCGTCGGGATCGCTGACTGAGGAGCTGAGAGATCCAATAAGGACGATTGGGGTTATGCCATCAGGATAAGGCAGAAGCTCGATGCTCATCCGGCCCCCGATGCTCTCCTCTGCGAAGACCTCGCCGCCGATGGACACGTACTGCGTTATGTGTAGGGCAGCGCCGGGTTTGATGCTCTCGATCTGGCCGACGCTGACCATGCTGGTCGCGCTATACAACGTCGAGCCCTGGTACGTGAGGTAGTTCGGCCGCGGTGCAGTGGGAGCGTAGCGGATAAAAATGCCGGTTGTGCCGTCGTTGACATACACGGTGTCGTAGGGGTTGTTAAGTTTGATGGTATCTTCCGAGGGATAGATCGTCTTGTCAATACGCGTATACCCGTCTTTCAGGATAAGGGAGTCGTACGGGACAAATAAGTTCGTGGAGAGGTAGGCGGAAAGCGAAATGCCCTCACTGTCGTTGAGCCAGTCGTTTGCGATGATGTACTCGCGCTTGATGGCATCGGTGTAGAAGGTGTAGATAACCCGGAGTGTCCCGAGGTTCTTTAACTCGTTTTCACTGGTGAGGATCCGTGTGTAAATGATCCGATTCTCCTTGATCTCGCGATCAAAGACCATCTCGGAAAGCAGGTACTGGGCGGACGACTGCTCGTCCGAGAGGCTCATGAGCCGAAGCACCTCGTACATGATGCCGCCACCGAGATAGTTCTCCTTTTTCGTGCCGATATACCGGATTGTGGGTGAGACATCGCCGAGGAATACCTTGTACGTCTCCGACTCGATGATGATCGTCGACCCGGACGTCTTAACCGAGAATTGCTCGTTGGCATAGAGCGGGCTCGTGTTTTGGGCGGTGGCGGCGAGGCTTGCGTAAATGCCGAAGTCGTTGCTTGCGTATATCCGGTCCAGCGCAACGTTTTCGTCAATGGTAAGCACACTCTCCTCGGGCTTGAGGTTCCCCCCGAGGTTTGCGACGAGCTTGTCGGATGTCAACACATACTTCGCGCCGAAGAACGAATACAGGTCCTGAACGGCATTTTCACTCTTCGAAAAGTAGATCTCCCGCAATGATTTTAAGAAGGTACGTGTCTCGGTTCCGGAGCGCAGCCCGTAGGTGCCGTCCTCCTTGCCGGTGAAGAGCCGGACCGTCCGGTACCCATACCCCACGACCTTTTCCTCAGGGGCACCGATCGTTGAGAGCCACTGCATGCCATTGATTATATAGTCCTCACCTGTGATCTGGGGATTGTAGTAGCTGTTCCCGACGACCGGGATCACCATGGTTGAGGTCAGCACGATCATGAGCACTCCGGCAATCGCGAACCGCCCGTTACGGGTGCCGACATCGAACCGGCCGAGCAGGTACCAGAGCCCCAGCGCCGAGGTGATGGGGATGATGACAATCAAATACGAGATCTCGCGCAGCGCCCCAGTCGCCACCTCTACCCCCTCCGATGACAGTAGCATCGACGGGATGAGGGAGACGAGCGCTGTTGAGAGGAGGAGACACTTGCCTCTGCCATCGAGCTTCAGCCAGCCTAAAAGAGAGAGCAGCACCTGCAACGGTCCGATCCAGATCGGCGAGGCGAGAACCGAGTGCGAGAGGTTCTGGATGGGAAGAAGGATGGCAAAAGCTCGGTCAAACCCGATTTTGCGGATCATCCGGGCGGCACGCCGGTGAATGGCGAGCAGAAGGATGCCGATGGCGAAAATGAAGGCCGCCCAAATGAGAGCGTAAACAAACTCCCGCTGGATGAAGAGGTTGGTATAGAGGATCTGGCCGAGATCCTCAGCTACGTCCAAATAGAGGTACTCGGCGAGGAAATTCCCTGGCTTGAGAAACAAGGCAGATTTGGTAGCGTACTGTGGGTAGATATGGGGGAAGACGTCCATGACGTAGACATAGATGAAAAAGGTGCTTGTTAAGAGGGCAAACATAGGTTTTGAGAACTTTCCCCAGAAGAGGCAGTACAGCAAGAAGAAAATCATCGAAAACGTGATGAGGAAGATATAGGTCCCGGTGTGGGTGATCGCGATCATAAACACTGTCACGAGCAGCAGGAGGTAGTCGCGCCATGACGGGCGTTCAGCGAGGGCTATATACAGCAGCAGCAACAGGAGGGGGAGCACAAAAACGGAAGGGCGATAGCTCTGCAGGATCAGCGCTACATTGGGCATCGAGAGCATGAACAGCAGCGCGACAACAATCTGCTCCTTTTTTTCAAGGAAAAGATCGGCATACTGGGCGAAGACCAGCAGGATAATGACAAGAAGGAGCGAACCAAAGACCATCGCCGTCATAAAAGGCGTCATCCCAGTCACTTTTGCGAGCACGGACCCGTACAGCCAGAGGCTGAACGGATAGTTGAACGGATTATTTGGCGATGTCGGATCCGAGACCTTTTTTCCGATAGTCTCGTAGAAACCGCTCAGGGAGGTGGTGCCGGTCATCTCTTCGGTGTGGAAGAGGTGGTTGTACTCGTCGGTTCCAAACGGCCTGCCGAAGTCCAGCGCCGGGATGAAGTAGCCGATTACTACCACCGCAGTGAGGAAAAGCAGGAGCAACGAAAACACGGTCCAACGGTACGTCTGCAAGCAGTTTGAAAGCGTGTTTCTTGCGTCTGTAAGAACTTTTGCCAGCGTTTTATTCATTGCACTTCTTCCCTGTCCCTACGGTGTATCCCTCATCGCATTGCCCGGATGCCACACCTTCACGATACGTACATATTGTGTGGTACTTCTAATAAAAGGGCAGCGTACCACGGGGGCAGAATTTCGGGATAGAATGCTAGGATAATCCACAGGGTCACCGTATACCGGATCCGAAGCCTCACCCGCCTAACTAGGGGCGACCCCTTGCCTTTATCGATGCATACAATCATACTGGGTACAATCATCGCCGCCCGGTTGTCCCGGCGGCTACCCGGAGAGACAATGTCACCCCGTTCCCAGCGCCTGTTCGTCGTCTGCCTGCTCATCGCCGGTGCATTCACTCTCCCGGCCTGCGCCGCCGCGATTAACCACCCGTCTCTGCTCTTCGACAATATCGCCGAGACACCAGGATATCAGCACCGCACCGTCCAGCCGTGGAGAGGCTGGGAAAACAGCATCAAGTTAGATGCTAACGTCGGGCTAACACGTGATTTTTCCGATCCGGCGTGGACTGATTCTGCATACAACCGATTATTATATCGGTCCAACTATGTTCGTGATCTCGGTCTGATGTATCAGATTACTAAGGAACCACAATACGCAATCAAGGCACTCGAAGGTCTTGATTATATTGGTATCTCCACCGTTAGTGCGAACAGTCG
>LKUD01000060.1 GCA_001412355.1 Methanoculleus sp. SDB | reverse complement strand
CTCGACCGGCTCGAAGAGCAGGGGTATGATGTCTCCGCTATCCGCGCTGCCATCGAAAGCGGTGACAGGGAAACGGCCCGTCAACTGATGCAGCAGTTCATGGAAGAGCATGGTGACGAGCTTGATTTCCCCGCCCCTCCCGGCGGCGGCAAATGCGGTGCCGGTATGAAAATGCGAACGAAATGTAACCCGATTACGGAATGAGCACAGAGAGAATAAACCCCACCTCCCGGATCAGTATCACGTCGCAGAATTTCATCTGATCCCTCTCCTCTCCCGGGGATTTCCCCTCATCCCCGGCCTATTTTATTCCTGCGGTATCCTGGCAACCTGATGATCCTGTCCGTGCCCGCATTACAGCCTGCGCCCGGGTGGCATTGCTCGAGGGCGGAGCGATAGTAAAAAAAGAGGGAACCTGCCGGATTTCATCCCACAGGCGCTTAACGGCGTCCGGATTTTTCTTCGCCTTTCACGACGGAGGCATATCCGAGAGTATTGCCGTCTGTCAGCCGCACGCCCCCGATTGAACGGTCTTTCATCCGTTCGACAACAAGGGCCGCCGTGTCCTGCGGGACTTCAAAGACCGAATACGTGCCGTATATGCTGATGGCACCGATGGATCTGCCGGGGATGCCGGCTTCGTTCGCAACCGCACCCACGATATCCTTCGGCCTGATACGCTGGTCCCTGCCGAAATTCAGGTACAGGCGAACCATTCCCGGCTCCGCTCCCGGGTCGTGATGCGGGAGTTCGGGTGCCTGATCCGGCTCGGTTCCGGTATCGAGCGCCCGTTTCAGGAGGGCTGCGGCGATATCGATGGATGTGTATTCATCAATCATCATCCGTTCGACTATCTCCCGGTATTTCCCGATATCGCCGGAATCGATCGTCTCTTTTACCGATTCGGTAAGGTTACGCATCCTGCTTTCCTCAACGTCACGGGCTGTCGGGAGGGGGATCCGCGCAATCGTGATTCGTGCGTATTTCTGGATTGATCGGAGCTTGAAGATCTCTTTCGGGTCAACGAATGTGATCGCCCGGCCCTGCTTTCCGGCCCGCGCCGTCCGCCCGATACGGTGGACGTAATACTCGACATCCTGCGGGACATCGAAATTGATGACCAGGTCGACATCCTCGACGTCTATCCCGCGCGCCGCCACGTCGGTGGCGATGAGCACATCGATTGCGCCGTTACGAAAAGCGCCCATTACACGGTCACGCTGCACCTGTTTGAGATCGCCGTGAAGGCCGGCTGCGGAATATCCCCGGTTGTGCATCTGGGACGCCAGTTCGTCGACTCCTTTTTTCGTATTGGAAAAGACGAGGGTAAGGCCCGGATCGTACATGTCGAGGAGCCGGGAGAGAATTTCGAGTTTGTCCCGGTTTCTGACTTCGAGGTACAGCTGCTCTATCTGCGGAACGATCAGTTCCCCGTGCTGGACACGGACGAATCGGGGATTTTTCTGAAATCTCTTCGTGATTTCGAGAATCGGTTTCGGGAGCGTCGCCGAGAACAGGATTGTCTGACGGTCGCGGTGCGTTTCGCCGAGGATTAACTCGATATCATCGCGAAAGCCCATATCGAGCATCTGGTCCGCCTCGTCGAGGACGACCATCTTCACGTTCGAGAGGGACAGGGTGCCGCGGTCGAGGTGATCAAGTACACGTCCCGGCGTCCCGACAACGATATGCGCCCCGGATTTCAGCCCCCTGAACTGCCGTTCGATGGGCTGCCCCCCGTAGACGGGAAGCACGGTGAGCCTTGGATGGTATTTTGCCAGCCGTGCAAATTCCTCTGCAGTCTGGATTGCCAGTTCGCGCGTCGGCGAGAGAACGATGACCTGGGTTGCACGGTCTCCGGTATCGACCCGTTCGATGGCGGGGATGCCGAATGCAGCGGTTTTACCGGTCCCTGTCTGGGCCTGGCCGGTCACATCATCTCCGTTGAGGATCGGGGGAATCGAGAGTGTCTGGATAGGGGTGGGCTCCTCGAAGCCCATATCGGCGATGGCGTGGAGAGTATCGGGAGATATAGTGAAGGTTGAAAAAGTGACGGATTCTTTCATTCTATATTCATATGTTACCAGACCTCTTTATAGGTGGTATCGGGGATGATAAAATCGTAGTGAGGATTGTCAATAAGAGATTCCTTTCCTTCCCCGACCCGGAATGTAGTCTGTGGGATCGCCGGGGTTCAGGCGGATACCATCGAAATTGAGCTCGATTCACACTCATTCGCTTGCCTGACCTGCTGCACCGATTATCCCGTTCAGCTCGCCGATGAGTGCCTCAAGTGCCTCCGGGACCGCCCCGTCCTGCGCCCGCACTGTCTTGCCGCCGGCCGTCACCTCGTAGGTAAAAAGGTCGGCCCCCTGCTCGGGTGGGATATATTCCTGTTCAAGGGACAGAAACACCTCAGATTTTATCTGAGCGCGTATTTGGGCGAGGGATTCCTGCGAAACGGCAATAACGGAGACATCTCCCGACCGGGAGACCCTCGCGGTCCCGTTTTCATGGACGACAACCGTGTCGTCAAATCCTGCGATGCCCCCTGTCCTGTGGTATTCGACAAGGACCGGAGAGCCGCCGGCGGAGGTGCAGCCTGCCGCAGCGAACGACACGAGAAGGCAGGCGAGCAGGATCCGGGTGGAGATGGGGTATGACATACATCCGTGCGTGTGACGCACCATGATATCAAGGGATCCAACGGGAAGGATCGCCGCTGTCTTATCGTCCGGATCGGGAGGATGCAGGCCTGCCGTCCGGAAAGATCGCGGGTAACCTTTTCACCGGCCACGGCGCACATAATCATCGGGTAAATCACATGGCCGAAGACCTGAAGGATGTTGTCCTGAACAAGTGCAGGGATATGGATATTCCGCTTGTCGGGGTAGCGAACGTGGAACGCTGGGAGCATCCTCTGTTTGAGCCGTGGGTTCCGGAGGAGTTCTTCCCGCAGGCGATATTTCCCGAGGCACGGTCGGTCATCGTCATCGGGCTCCCGGTTCTCCTCCCGGTACTGGAAACCGCTCCCTCGATCTGGTACCGGGAACTCTATACCACCGTCAACACCCTGCTGGACCAGTATACGTACCGCCTTGCCGCGTTTCTCAACGATCAGGGATCCCCCTCTGTCTTTGTCCCGAGGGACGGGTACGGGGATGTGCAGGTGCTGCTTGAGAAACCGATCGCCTTCTTCTCGCAGCGGCATGCCGCTTTCCTTGCCGGGCTCGGGACATTCGGGGTGAACAATATGCTTCTTACGCGTGAGTATGGCCCGCGGGTCCGTTTCGGCTCCGTCTTTACGGCTGCCAGGCTCCCTCCGGACCCGTTATCTGAGGAAGACCTCTGCACGCGCTGCATGCTGTGCGTGCGCCACTGCCCGTCCCACGCACTCGATGAAGACGACTATCCGGCCGGGCTGACCGACAAGTTCGCCTGCGCCTCGCAGAGCGCCGGGCTCAAGAAACGGCAGATTGCTCCCTGCGGAATCTGCCTGAAAGTCTGCCCGGCAGGCGAAGACCGGGCGCATTACGGCCGCCGGGACACATCGATCTACGGAAAGAGAGAGGAGTACCCGCACTACCATCGGGCATGGGAGCATGTCCGGTCCTTTGGGGGAAGATGAAGGTTTTTCTCTCTCGAATTCGTTGCGGAGCGACCGGCGGGTGATTGGATGAAACCGGGATTTGCCTCCTGATTCAGGTCATAATCCCCAATTTGATAATAAACATTAAATATTGGTGCGACACGTTGATTTTTCTATGGACATACAGACCTATCAGGATCTGATGAAGACAATCGATCTTTCAAAAGATGAAAAGAAGCTGATCCTTGAAAAACGTGAAAAACAATGCCTCTGCAGGCAATGCCCCACCTATAAGGAGTGTTCTCCGGGGGAGGAATCGTTTGTCTTCTGCACGATTGGCAGAAGCGACTGCATCACCCGGGAAATCGAGTGCCTTTGTTCCACCTGTCCCTTCGCTGCAGAATTCGGACTTAAAAACAAATTCTACTGTACCCGGGGAGCGGAAAAGCAGCAGCTTCTTCTCGAGACAATTCAGGTTCGTAAAGAGTGGATTGAGTAATTTTTCAAGTACATTGGTGCCGGTAAAAGACGCACGGGAAGGGGGTCTCCGGAGATACGGAAGCGCCCTCTTCACCCGCCGGTATACCGGCCATCAGCTCCCTTCGAGGACGGGAGTTTTACCGGCGGTATTTTTCGGCTTACCGTATCTGTGATTGTGCACCGGACGTTTTATTCCTGCCGAACCTTTTCGAGATGGAAGATGGAGATGCCGGTCGGAACGGACGACGTGTCGGTTCCTGACGGTACGGCGAGAATTCTTTCGAGGATCGAGATGTTCTTTCCCGAGAGAATACTGACATAGTGATTGATACGCCGTACATGGTCGTCGGTGATCGTCCGTGCCGCTTCAACCGTACAGATGCTTCGCTCGATGCATTCGCCGGACCGCTTTTCAATCAGGAAATCCGGTTGGATGCCTGCCACCTCGGTGCGATCGTAGATTGTCCATCCCCTGCTTCCCGGATACCACTCCTGAAGTTTCTTGCGGACGTGCGGATAGAGGTCCTCTCTTTTCAGTGTCATGATGGATCAGAACGATACATAATTATCCTTATATTTATATATATCCACTCAGAATCTGAAGTGGTCCGGGCTGACTTCCGGATGTGGGGAAGGGAATCATCCCGCCTGCCAAACCTGCTCCAAAACCCGGTCTTTATTGCGGGGCTTGACAGGGTGTTCGCCTTTGTGCGGACCCACCGAATGACGGAACGGAGCGATGATGACAACCGGGTGCGGTTACTATTTCCTGATTGCCTCAATGACGTCCGCGATAATATCGATGCCCGCTCGAATCTGGTCGGGATTGGCGTTTGAAAAGTTGAATCGCGCCGATCGGTCGCCCGCGCCGTCCACGTAGAAAGGAAGCCCCGGGAGCACAATCACGTTGTGTTTCGCCGCCGTTTCGAAGAGTTCCACCGATGAAATCCCTTCGGGGAAGGTGACCCAGATGAACATGCCTCCTTCCGGCCTCGTGAAGGTGATGTCGTCCGGGAAGTGCTTCTCCATACACGCCGCCATGAGCGCGGCCCGCGAGGCGTACGCTGCAGTGATCTTCCTGATATGGGCGTCGATATCGTTCTCTTCGAGGTATGTTGCGAGGATTCTCTGGCTCAGGTAATTCGAGTGGAGATCGGATGCCTGCTTTACGACGATAAGCCTCTCCATGATATCCCCGGGTGCGTAGATCCAGCCGAGCCTCATGCCGGGTGAGAAAATCTTGGAAAAGGTTCCGGTCATGATACCCTCCCCGGGAAGGTATCGCGTCACCGGCAGTTCCGCGCTGCCGTCAAATCTCACTTCTCCGTATGCATCGTCCTCGACGAAGATCGTCCCGGTATCGTGCAGTATTTCTGCGATTTCACGCCGCTTCTCCTCAGAATAGGTAATGCCTGTCGGATTCTGCGAATTCGGGATGCCATAGAAGAATTTCGGATCTTCATCGTAGAGGATTCCGGCGAGTTCTCCGGTGTCAGGCCCGTCGTCATGAAGGGAAACCGCATGAAAAACAGGTTCGAACAATGAAAATGCCTGTATTGCGCCGAGATACCCGGGTCGTTCGATGACAACGGCGTCACTGCGGTCGATGAAGATCTTGCCGATCAGGTCGAGGCACTGCTGCGAGCCGTTGGTGATAAGGATCTCGTCCGGATCGGCCGAAAGGCCGTATCGCTTCGAGTAACGGTCTGCGATGAACTGCCTGAGCGGCTCGTAGCCCTCTGTCGTCGAGTACTGGAGGGCGGCCTTCCCGTCTTCCCTGATGAGATCGCCCGCCGCTTTTTCGATACCTGCAACGTCAATCAGGTCGGGATTCGGAAGTCCGCCTGCAAAGGATATCACTCCGGGATTCAGTGTTACCTTCAGTATTTCCCTGATAAATGATTTCGGGGTCTTTTCCATCCTGCGGGAGAACCGGTATGCCATGATTCTTTCATTCTTTTCCGTCCGAGATGAAAAAACGAGAGGCCGGGACGCCCGGACAATGCTTATTACCGCACAGCACAACAGCCCCTCCCATGAAACGATGTCTCGTGCTTCTGATCCTTCTGGGGGCACTCTTTCTGTGTGCGGCGTGCACTGACACGGGGCCCGCGGAACCCACACCCGCGCCGACCGCTTCGCCGTCACCGGTACCGCCGGACACCATGCCGGCCGATACGGCCGCTCCCGGAACGACACCGCCCCCTGGATCCGCCGTGCCGTGGGTGGCCGACGGCATTATCGGTGAGAGCGAATACGACAACAGTGTGACCTATTCCAACGGCAAAATGACAATCTACTGGACAAACGACCCGGATGTGCTCTACATGGCACTCCGGGGCGAGGCGACGGGGTGGGTCTCAATCGGATTCGAACCCACCACCGCAATGATGGACGCGGACATGCTGTTCGGGTATGTTGAAGACGGGAACGCGATTGTTTTTGACATGAACTCGACCGGGCCCGTCGGCCCGCATCCTCCCGACACCGATCTCGGCGGTACGAGTGACATTCTCGCATCCGGCGGTTCCGAGTCGGACGGCATCACGATCATCGAATTTTCACGGCTGTTGAACACGGGTGATACCTACGACAGGACGCTCATTTCCGGGCAGACGGTGAAATTCATCTGGGGGATCGGGACTACCGATTCGGCGACTTTCAGGCACAACGTCGCGAGGGGATCAGGAGAACTCGTCCTGGCATAGGGTGAGGGAATAATTCCCCGGTCTCCTTTTTTCCCTGACCGGCGATTCGTGGTCTTTTTTATTGGCCCTTCGTATGCATATCCGGCCTGCAAAAGTCAGTCCTCTTGATTCCATGGCCGGAAGGGTCGACACCATAATATCCGGGATGGTCGAGCAGAGCCGACACGTTGATCTTCATCCGTATGAGGTCCTCATACGTAAAAAATTCAGATGACCGTGTAGTCCCGGAGATGTAGGTGACCACAATCCCGTCGGCACTCTGTACGGCATCAACAACGGGTTCCATGGAGGGGACTATGGAGGACTGACCAGATAATGCTATGGCGGTTCGGGAACCGGAAAAAAGAACAGGCGGGGATTTCAGACGAGTGTCCTTTCAAAGAAGTCCACCATCTCCTCATAGGCATCCTGTGCGACGAAACTCTGAGACAGAGTCCCGTTTTCAATCATAAATCCGTGCGGTTCGCCCTGATAGATCTTGAGCTCGAAGTACTTGTCCGACTCATCAAGCGCCGCGGCATAGCGGTAGATGTTCGCAACCGGGCTTGCCTGATCCCGGGATCCGTGGATGATCAGCATCGGATCGGCAAGATCGGAGATGTACTCTGCGGGAGTTGTCTCGTTGTTAAATCCGCCCGAATAGGGGAAACCGTACCACGCGACACCGGATCCGAACTCCTCAATCCTGGGCAGGAAGAGCATGGTATAGCGTCCTCCGGCACAGAATCCCGTCAGGCCGAGGCGAGCCGGGTCTACGTCGCCGCGGGTTTTCAGGTGGGCAATCGTGTCCCGGATAAGCACCTCCACCACACTATCCTCCGGTCTCTGGTCATATGTCTGCCACGCGGGTGCAATGACCACATATCCCTCCGCGGCAAAGAGATCCGCCATATCCCGGTAGCCCTGCTCAAGCCCGTTGAACGAGTGTATCAGCACTACACCCGGATATTTCCCTTCCCCGCCCGGCGATGCGGTATAGGCCGGGTAATTCCTCCCGCCGCTTGAGATGTCCACCGTCGTACCTTTCTGCCCCCTGTCACCGCCCGCTCCGCCCGAATCGGTACACCCGGCGAGCACGATGAGGGATGCCACCACCATAGCCAGGATGAGTTTTCTCATACCTCTCCCCCCTCCGGATGCATGCACATATGCACCCTCCCCTTTAACCGTTATGCCTGTTCTCCGGAGACCTCATAGAGCAGTTTCAGGCAGAGCGTCAGGGGCACCGCCAGCAGCGCTCCGAAAATGCCGAGAATCCATCCCCAGAAAAAGACGGAGAGGAGCACGACCGCCGGGGATATTTTCAGTTCATAGCCGGCGAGCTGGGGAAAGAGAATATTTTCCGCAATTTCGTTGATGACGACACCGCCAAGAATAACCAGTATGGCGGATGCGGGTCCGAACTGCGTCCACGCAAGCAGTGCGGGCGGGATGACCGCAATCCAGAAGCCTAAGTACGGGATAAAACTCAGTAAAAAAGCAAGAAATGCCCATAATATTGCAAAATCAACCCCGATAAATGCCAATAGCACGCCTATTCCGATACCCGTCGCACAATTGACTTCGGACCGGATGACAAGATACCGGATAATTTCCCGTCCTAATTTTTCGATTTTCGCCCTCACATCGGGCCGGCCTTCGAGCGAGCTTCTGAGCGTTTCGAGGAACATACCGGCATCAAGGATAAGGAATATCGGCGTAATGACGATGAGCAGTACGATGGTGATACTGTTTCCGAGTCCGGCAAGCGCACTCCCGAATGCACCCGGAATGACTGATAGCAGATCCGAAACCGGGACGGAAGCGATATCAATCCCCTGATCCCGCGCCATCGCGGTGAACAGCACAACCCTGCTTTCGAGCCCGGCCTGGTAGAGGGGCAGCTGCCGGACCAGCTGCGAGATATACACCGCCATCAGAATGGTGATTCCGGCGATTATCGCGAGAAAAAGGACAATCCCCGCAGCTACTGCCGGGATATGGGGGACTCCTTTCCGCTCGAGCCAACGGATCAGTATGCCGAAGATGACCGCGAGATAGACTGCAAAGAAGAGGGGCCCGATCATCGTGGCCGCACCTTTCATTCCGGCACATATGATAACGAGGGCCGCGAGCATGAGTACCGTGCGGAAAGGTTCGGAGAGCAGAGCGGAAGAATTCATGGGATCGCGCAGGTTGTTCGTTCATCAGGAGATCGCAATTCTGTAGCCGGCCGAAGGCACCGCATTCCCCGGGAGTGTGAGGAAGGTGGCATTCCTCCCTCTCCGGGGTGACCGGTCTTCCGCCGGGAGTGCTTTCTGATTGCGTCTCTTACAGAGAGAGGGTTTTTCCGGATAAAAA